>JAGNMH010000257.1 GCA_017991275.1 Acidobacteriota bacterium | reverse complement strand
GAAGAAAACTCGCTGAATCATCCACAGCAGATACACCGCCGACAGAATCACTCCCAGAGCCGCCAGCACTGCAAACATCTGAGCGTGCGGAACTGGCGAAGCGAAGGTGCCCAGCAGGATCAGGAATTCTCCGATGAAACCGTTCAGCAGTGGCAAGCCCAAACTGGCCAGCGAGACGATCATAAACAGCGTCGTGTATTGCGGCATCGGCGTAGCGATTCCGCCAAAATCCGCAATCTGCCGAGTGTGGCGGCGGTCGTAAACGATGCCTACGCCCAGGAAGAGCGCGCCGGTCGAAATGCCGTGAGCCAGCATCTGATACAACGCTCCCTGCATTCCCTGATCGGTGAAGGAGAAAATCCCCAGCACCACAAATCCCAAGTGGCTGACCGACGAATAGGCAATCAGCTTCTTCATGTCCGGCTGCACCATCGCTACCAATGCGCCATAAATAATGCCGATGACAGCCAGCGCCATCACCCACGGAGCCGCTTTTTGCGACACCGCAGGGAAAAACGGCAGGTTGAATCGCATCAACCCGTAAGTTCCCATCTTCAACAGAACTCCGGCCAGAATGATCGAACCGGCGGTTGGAGCTTCGACGTGGGCGTCCGGCAACCAAGTGTGAAATGGAAACAGCGGGACTTTGATAAAAAACGCCAGCGCAAACGCCAGCCACAACCACGTTTGAATGTTACCGGGAATGACAGTCTTACCAGCCTGAATGTTGTTGGTGATTTCGACAATGTCGAAAGTCGTGCCGCCGTTGTAAAAATAAATGGCAATGATGGCGACCAGCATCAACAGCGAGCCGACCACGGTGTAAACAAAAAACTTAATTGCCGCGTAAATGCGCCGTTCTCCACCCCAGACACCGATCAGGAAGTACATCGGGATCAGCGTGATTTCGAAGAAGATATAGAACAGAAACATATCCAGCGAAACGAACACGCCGATCATTCCCGTTTCCAGGATCAGCATGAAAAGCATGTATTCGCGGACGCGCTTGGTGATGTGCCAGCTTGCCAACACAGAAACCGGCATCAGGAAAGTAGTCAAAATCACCAGCCAGATGCTCAAACCGTCAACGCCAACGTGATAGTTGACGCCCAGCGAGCCAATCCACGGAGTTTTCTGGACAAGCTGAGCCAATGAATTTGCGTTGTCGTACCTGGCCAGAATTACCAGCGAAACGACAAAGGTCACCAGAGTCACCGCCAGCGTCACGTAGCGGTAAAGATTGTTCGCGGCTTTTTGATTTTCCGAGCCGCGCAGCGACACCAACAACAGCAGAATCGCTCCAATCAGCGGCAGAAAAGTTGTGATCGTAATTAAGTTCATAGGTGAAGATGAATACCGAAGAACTGAACAATGAAATATCCGATAACGACGACTGCTCCAATCAAAATCACAGCCGCGTAATTGCGCGCATAACCAGTTTGCGTGTAACGCAAGACGCCGGAAATTCCGCCGAACAATCGAGCCGCGCCGTTGACGAAACCGTCAATCAGCTTCACGTCTACGATTTTCCACAATCCTTCACGCGAAACTGTTTCAATCGGGTGGACGACGACTTCATCGTAAAGCTCGTCAATGTTGTACTTGTCTTCCAGAATCTTCGGCATCTGAGTCAGCGGCTTCTTGCCAAAAACTGCAAAGCCGATTCCGATGCCCAGTAAACCCAGCAGCACAGATAAACCAGTCAAAGCCAGTTCAGTTGATGTGTCGTGATGCTCTTCAGCTTTTGCAGCAGGAGCAGCACTGTGACTTTCAGTGGCCGCAACTGCGGCAGCGCCATGACCCTCAGTCGCCGGAGCGTGAGCCGCAGCTTCGCCGTGCGGTTGAACGTGAGCAATCACCGGAGCCAGGAAATGCTCGAAGTGATTCGACCCGCCCATCGCAGCCGGAATGCCTACCCAGCCGCCGACCAGAGAAAGCACAGCCAGAACAACCAGCGGCCCAACCATCAACCAGCCGGATTCGTGCGGTTTGCCGTGATGACCGTGATCGTCGCCATGACCGTGCGAAGCGTGTCCGTGATCGTCGTGAGCTTTGCCAAAACGTTCTTCGCCAAAGAAAGTCATGACCATCATTCGTGTCATATAAATCGCGGTCAGCAAAGCGGTCAGTGCGGCGATTCCCCACAGAACTTTGTTCAGCGGCAATCCTAAAAAATGCGGCATGTGTCCAGCAGACCACGTCTGCCACAGAATTTCGTCCTTGCTGAAAAAACCCGACAGCAGCGGAAAACCTGAAATCGCCAACCAGCCGACAAACATCGTGGCAAAGGTGAACGGCATGTATTTTCTAAAGCCGCCCATTTTGCGAATGTCCTGCTCTTCGTGTGCGCCGTGAATGACCGAACCGGCGCCGAGGAACAACAAAGCCTTGAAGAAAGCGTGTGTCATGACGTGGAAAATTCCCGCCGTGAACGCTCCAACCCCGCAAGCCAGGAACATGTATCCAAGCTGGGAAACCGTCGAATAAGCCAACACCTTCTTGATGTCGTTCTGCGCCAGTCCAATCGTTGCGGCAAAAATCGCTGTCGCTGCGCCAATGACTGCGATGACAACCATTGCCGTTGGTGATTTGACAACGACGGCGCTGCAACGCGCGGTCAAATAAACTCCAGCCGTGACCATGGTCGCCGCGTGGATCAAAGCCGACACTGGAGTCGGGCCAGCCATCGCATCCGGCAACCAAACAAATAAAGGAATTTGGGCTGATTTACCGCAGGCTCCGACAAACAACAGCAAAGCAATCGCCGTCGTCGAGCCAACCAAAATCGCTGGCGAAGCGGCTTGAGTCAGAAAGCTGGCGACTTCGTGGCCGCCGATGTTTTTCGAGACAAAACTGATCGTGCCGAAAGTCGTAAAGACCAAAAACGTGGCGATCATAAAACCGAAATCGCCGATGCGGTTGACGATAAAGGCTTTCTTCGCCGCGTCACCCGCCACATTCCATTTGATAAAAAAGCCGATCAACAAATAAGAGCAAAGTCCGACGCCTTCCCAACCAACGAACAGCAGCAGCAGATTGTCGCCCAGCACCAGCGTCAACATCATGAACATAAACAGGTTCAGGTAAGCGAAGAACCTGTAATAGCCCGGATCGCCGTGCATGTAAGCTGTCGCATAAATGTGAATCAGCAGGCCGACGCCGGTGATGAACAGAATGTAGACGCCTGATAGAGGATCAAGCAGGTAAGCGAAATCAGCTTCGAAGCTGCCGACCGAAATCCAGGTGAAAAAGTGGTCTTGAATACGGCGCACGCCATCGGTTCCCGGCTCAGTTCCCAGCAATTTGCTGAATGCTCCGAAAGACAGCGAAGCGGAGATGGCGACCGTGCCACAGGCAATCGCGCCAACGGCTTTTTCGCCGAGTCTCTTACCGAACAATCCGTTGATGATTGCGCCAATTAGCGGCGCAAGAGTGATCCATTTAAGCATAGGTTTTAGGCGGCAGGTATTAGGTGGCAGGTTTCAGGCAAAAGATCGCTTCTGACAAACGACCTACAACCTGCAACCAATCACCTAAGACCTGTTTCACAATTTCAGTAAATCAGCTTCGTCCACATTTAGCGTTTCGCGTGTGCGGAACAACGCAATGATGATGGCCAAACCGACAGCGGCTTCGGCGGCGGCGACAACCATAACAATGAAAACAAATAATTGACCTGTCACATCGCCCAGGTAACGCGAAAACGCGACCAGCGTCAGATTGACGGAATTCAGCATCAGCTCAACGCACATAAACAGCACAATTACGTTGCGCTGAATCAGCACGCCGACGACGCCGATGGTGAACAGAACGGCGCTCAGCGCCAGATACCAGGATAGGGGAACCATAACTTTTCGCCGATGGTTTAGAGTTCAGGCTTTAGCCTGTCTGGTCTTCGACAGGCTAAAGCCTGAACTCTAAACGTTTTTTTCAGGCGTGAACCTCCTCTTCTTCATTTTCTTCCGAAACGGCAGTCGGCACATTGGCGGCGTTCAATGCCGCTTCGATGTCGTCGGTGTCTTCTGCGCTTTCGCGGCGAGCCAGCAACATAGAACCCACAATAGCCATCAAGATCAAAACCGAAGTGGCTTCAAACGGCAGCACATAAGAACTGAACATTCCATAACCCAGCGATTCGACCGTGCCTGGAATTTCACTTGAAGCCACAGGATTGTTGCCCATCGTTTTCAGCACGGCCATCACTTCGGCAATCAGAGCCAGAAACAGCGGCACAGCCAGAAACTTCAGGTACTTTTGCCGATCGGCAATGGCTTCTTCTTCGCGCACGTTAAGCAACATGATCACGAAGACAAACAAAACCATGATCGCTCCGGCATAAACAATGATCTGAATGGCGGCAATGAATTGCGCCGACAGAGTCAGAAACAGTCCAGCCAGACAACACAGCACTACGATCAAGCCGATGGCGCTGTAAATCGGATTGCGCTGCAAAATGACGTTGAAAGCCGCGACAACCGCCAGCGAAGCAAACGCCAGAAAGAAAAGATGCGAAACTTGGATTTGAGCGAGTTGTTCCATAACTCAGTATCACGACCTTACGGTACCGCGCGCGTCAGCAAGCGGATTTACTTGCCAAGCCCTCCGCTTGCTGACGCGCGCGGTACCGCATCAAACAATCTTTAGTAAACCAGCACCGCAATAATAGCGGCCAGTGCGATGTTGAATAGCGCGGCAGGCAGCAGAAACTTCCAGCCGAAGTTCATCAACTGGTCGTAACGCAAACGCGGCAGAGTCCCGCGCAACCAGATGTACAAAAACAGGAAGAAGAAGACTTTGCCCAGAAAGTAAATCGGCCCCAGCCACGGGAAGACATTGATAAAGGGTCCGTTCCATCCACCTAAAAACAGCGAAGTCGCCAGCACCGAAACCGTCGTCATATTGACGTACTCAGCGATGAAGAAAAGCGCGAACTTCAATGCGCTATATTCGGTGTGGAAACCGGCGACCAGTTCGGTTTCAGCTTCGGGCAAATCGAAAGGCACACGGTTGGTTTCGGCAATCGCGCTGACCAGGTAAATGAAGAAAGCGAATATCGCGGGAACTGCCATTGCCAGACTTTTCAATCCAGTACCGGCGGAAACTCCGCCGAAGATGTTCCAGCGCATTCCGCCCCAGCCCGACTGCTGTTTGACGATTTCTGTCAGGTCTAGCGTACCAGCCATCAACAGAATGGCGACAACCGAAAGCGACAGCCCCAATTCATAACTGACCATTTGAGCCGACGAACGCAATCCGCCCATCAAACTGTATTTTGAATTTGACGCCCAGCCTGCAACAACGATTCCGTAAACTCCCAAACCCGTCATCGCAAAGACATAAAGGATGCCGACATTGAAATGCGTGACGTGCAAGTTGACCGTTCGCAGATCAACATTCCATCCTAAGCCCAGCTTGGTAACCAGGTCATTGACCGTTTGAGTCAAAAACTCTCCGCCCGGCAACGGCAAATTGTCGGGGCCGAACGGGTAAACGATCAAAACCATCATTGCCGGAACCAGAGCGATGATCGGCGCTGAAACATAAAGCGCGCGATTAACCGCCATCGGTATGATGTCTTCTTTGAAGATGAACTTGATCAGGTCGGCGAACGGTTGCAGCAGTCCCTGCCAGCCAACACGATTCGGCCCCAGACGATTCTGGATAACCGCCAGCACGCGCCGCTCAGCGTAAACCGCGTAGGCGCAAATAATCATGATCGTGATCCAGAAGATGATGACCTTGATCAGCGCTCCAAGAACGAATGGAAAATCAATTGAGTTAATCAGCGATGACATAAAGTAGTCAGCTATAAGGTTTGTTATTTTTCGGTTATGCCGGGAACATCAGCACTTTAGCTTCGCCTTCGGCAGTTTCCGGCAGTGTCGGCGTCAACATTTCCGACCGCCGGGTAATTTGCACATAACGCTGCTTGAGTCGAGAACCGGCCTGAGCCGAAATTGCCGACCGATCAACAGCCAGCGAACGATTGATCTGTGAAACTTGTCCGGCCAGACGATCCAAAACATCCGCCTGATTGATTTTGCTGGCGTCAACCGGCGGCAACTTGATTGTTGTCGCGCCTTCGTTGGCCAGTTGGTTGTGCGACAACCCGGCGCAACCCGGAACTTGTTCGGCAATTTCCTTGAAGACATTTTTGAGTTGGCCTTGGTAGCCGAAATCCACGCCCATCATCTTCGCCAGTTGATTGACCACCATCCAATCCGGGCGAGCCTGTCCAACCGGCGGAATCGTGCGGCGGACAAACTGGATTTGCATCCCGTTGTTGATCTGCGTGCCTTGGGCTTCGGCAAAGCTGGTGACAGGCAAAACTACGTCGGCAAGCTGGGCAGTTTCGGTCAGAAACATTTCCTGAACTACCAGAAAGTCGAGTTTGCCAAGCTGTGATTTGACCAATCCGGCCTCGCCGTTGGCCTTGCTAACCACGTCTTCGCCTGCGACCAACAGAGCTTTAATTCCTGCGCCTGCAGCATTTAGCATAGCTTGGGCAGACATTCCGCCTTTGTAAGCGCTGGCCATTCCCATCAAACCTGCGCCCAGCGAGTTCGAGTAACGAACCAGCGGCACAAACGAGAATTTGGTTTCAGTGACGGCAGCCGAAGCGCCGACTTCCAGCGTCGGATGTTCGACAATGTAAGTGAATGGGTTTTCGTTGATCGAAGGTTTCTGCGTCGAGTTCGATGATTTGACTTCGCGTTGCAGCGCGTCAATGTGAGCCTTCTTTGCGGCTTCGGCGGCTTCGGCGCTTGGCGCAGCCAGAACGTTTTCCAGCAGCGACAAAGCTTCGGCGGCAGCCCCGCGCAATTCATCACCAAACACCACAACGACTTTCGCGCTTTCCTGAACGATGCGACGAATCGCTTTCACGTCGTCCACATTCACGCCCATCGCGTCAGCGGCGTCGGCCAGCTTCGATTCGTCCAGCAGAGCCTGGACAATCGCGCCTTCACTGCCCTCGCGGACTCGGACGGCAACATTTGCCTGACGCTCAAGCCTTGAAGCGACTGAATTAACAATCAACAAGCGAGCGGCTTTTTGGCGAACCGCCCAGCGAATCGAAAACGCCGTCAGCGGGTTTTCTTCGTTCGGGTCAGAGCCGATCAGCAAAATCACGTCGGCGTTTTGAATGTGTTCCTGAGTCGCAATCGTCGGCCAGCCGTTGCGGAAGAACGACGCCAAATCAATTTCGTCGTTGTCGTGAAAGTATTCAGCGTGCTTGGTTTCCAGGACTTCGTCGGCAAATCGGCGGAGCGCGCGCTGATCTTCGTTCAACAACCGAGCGGCGCTGATAACGCCGATGCTTTGACCTCCGCTGGTGGCTTTGACTTCGCCAAGCTTTTTGGCGACGTGGCTCAAAGCTTCGTCCCAGGTAGTCGGAATCAGATGCTCGCCCCGGCGAATCAGCGGGCGATCCACGCGCTCTTTGCTGTGAACAAAATCAACTGTGTATCGGCCAAGCG
>JAGNMH010000256.1 GCA_017991275.1 Acidobacteriota bacterium | reverse complement strand
TTCCGTCACGTCTTCAAATTTGTTGCCGGTGTTTCGATAAAGACGGGCCGACTGGCCTTTGTAACTTTCCGGCGTGCAGTAACTTTTGTTCGCGCCGTCCAGCGTGCAATTCAAATCGCCCGCAATCGTCCAGCCGACATAATTGGCTACAAATAAATCCAGGCGACCGTCTTTGTCGAAATCGAACCAGGCGGCGCTGGTGGAAAAATCTGTGGCGGCTCCGCCAACTCCCATTTTGGCGGTCACGTCCATGAACTTGCCGTTGCCTGCGTTGCGGAAGAGTTTGTTTTCGCCAAGCGCCGTGACGTAAATGTCGTCTAGCCCGTCGTTGTCGAAATCTCCGATGGCCGCGCCCATTCCGTACATTGGTTTGGCCAAGCCAGCGGCGGCAGTTACATCAGTGAAAGTGCCGTTCTGATTGTTGCGATAAAGCGCCATCACCGAGCGTCTCTTTTTAGGCGCGTCTTCAAAGTCCATGCCGTTGAGCAGCAACACGTCTTGCCAGCCGTCATTGTCGTAATCCAAAAATGCGCAGCCTGAACCTGTGGTTTCCGGCAGATACTTTTTGCCATAAGCGCCGTTGTTATGGCGGAACTTGATTCCGGCCTGAGCCGTCACGTCTGTGAATTCAACTTGTGCGAATTTTTCAGGCAATGGCGGCAGACTGACAGTTGTTGGCGATGGCGAAGCGGTAATTTCTGGTGAAGTTGTTGCAGCAACTTCGGCAGTTTGTGTCGTCGCGTTTGGTTGCGGTGCCGATGAATTGCAGGCAGCGAACAGGAGCGAGAACAACAAAAAAAACGCCAAGCAGGAACGCGAACTGATTACTTTCATCGTTTTTCCCAAGATAAAATTTTGAAATTGATTCTGGAAGTTAGAACGGCTGCGAGGCTACGAAATCTTGCGGATTGATGCAAGCTTAGCTGGCTGGTGATAACTGCACGCTTGATAGAGCGAAAGGGGCGATCCGAAAAATCGCCCCACGTTTGCAGATTCGATTTATGCGAATCTTCTGCCGCCTGAACGGCGTGGGCTGAATGAGCGAAAACCAGAGACTGGTTTTTTGACACCGTTAGTTGATGAAGACTTTGCGGATACAGAAACCATTCCGCCAAAACCATCAACCACAACTCGCTCAACTTTTTGTCCGGTCAAACGTTCGATTGCACGCATGGACAGCTCGTCAACCGGAGTCAACAAGGTCAGAGCCTGGCCTTCATTACCGGCGCGCCCCGTGCGACCGATACGATGAATGTAATCTTCCGCCGCATCAGGCACGTCGAAGTTGATAACGTGCGAAATCGAGTCCACGTCAATTCCACGAGCAGCAATATCGGTTGCCACCAGGACGCGGAAACGTCCATCGCGGAAACCTCGCAGAGCGGCTTCACGTTGCGACTGTGTGCGGTCGGCGTGAATGCGGTTGACCTGATGTTTGCGTGCAGTCAGCAAAGTTGCCAGACGTTCGGCTCCGCGTCGCGTACGGGTAAAAACCAGCACACGATCAAAGCGTTCGCGCTCCAGCAAATGCAACAACAAGTTTGTTTTCGATTCCAGAGCAACTGGGTAAGCGGTCTGTTTTACCGTCACGGCAGCTCTGCCCCGAGGATTAACATTGACGATTTCGGGACGCTTCATGTACTGCCGAGCGATTTCTTCGACCGAAGAAGACATTGTTGCCGAAAACAACAGCGTTTGTCGTTCGGTCGGCAGCAAGCTGATTATTTGACGAATCACCGGCAGAAACCCCATATCCAACATGCGGTCGGCCTCGTCCAGAACCAGAACCTCGACGCAGGAAAGATCAATCGTTTTATTTTCAATGTGATCCGTCAGACGTCCCGGAGTGGCAACCACGACTTGAGCGCCTTTCCGAAGTTCCATGTTTTGACGATTGAAGCTCGCCCCACCGACGATTGTCACGGCATTCATTTTTCGCTTTGCATCCAGTTGATACAAATTGTCCGTAACCTGCGAAGCCAGTTCTCGAGTAGGCGTCAAAACAAGAACCCGGACAGACCGTTTTCCGCCAACGCTTTTTTCAGTAGTTAGTTTTTGCAATGTCGGCAGCAGAAACGCCGCCGTTTTGCCAGTGCCTGTCGAGGCACAGCCAATCAAATCCGAACCGCCGAGAATGACAGGTATCGCCTGTCGCTGAATCGGAGTCGGTTCGGTAAATCCAAGGGATTTGCATCTATCAGCCAGCGGCTGAAGCAATCCCAGTTCATCAAAATTCATTACTTTCCTTCTGGCGCGTCTTCATATCCCGAAGCGCGCGTTATGATAGTCAAAAAACAAACAGACAGAATTCGCCGGATTGAACAAGCGCTCGTAAAAACCGTGTGACCGGCTTCACTGAAGCGTCCTGAAAATATTCCGTGAATCCTGTCTGATGTTTTTGTCTCAAAATTGTTTTAGCTTAGTAGCGTCCACCGCCACCGCCGCCGCCATAACCGCCGCCACGACCACCGCCGCCGCCACGACCACCGCCGCCACCACGACCGCCGCCGCCGCCGCCAAAGCCACCACGTCCGCCGCCACGTCCGCCGCCGCCGCCAAAGCCGCCGCGACTTTCTTTCGGACGAGCTTCGTTGACAGTCAGAGCGCGACCGTTAACTTCCTGGCCGTTAAATTGGTTGATAGCTGCTTCGCCTTCCTCTTTGGAAGCCATTTCGACGAACGCGAAACCGCGTGAACGTCCTGTGTCGCGGTCAGTCACCAACGAAGCTGATTCGACATTGCCTGCTTGCGAAAACAGGTCTAACAACTCTTCTTCGGTCGTCTGGAACGAGAGGTTGCCTACGTAAAGTTTCATGAGATGTACCTTTCCCTTAATAAAGGGAGTAAAAGAGAAGCTTCGAATCAGATTTTCTTCGGTGAACGGTAGCAGCGAAGGTGTGTTCGGACGTTCTGGAGAACGGCTTCTACGAGTTTTTAACAGCCTGCTCTCGAACAATCCAAAACGCCGCCGATACAACTTTGGGCAAGTGGCGCATCACCGTTGATGCGCGAGAGAAGGAATAGACGGACGGATACTGCACTACCGGGCAAGGCAATGCAAGCAATGGTTTAGTCGAGCCGCTCGAAGACCTTGATAAAAAATTGAGGGTCGCCGATTTGAGGATCGGCTTTTTGTGTGTGCCCGCAAAATTTCACCAAACGATAATTCATTCCGATCCAGCCGCCAAGCTGAGTGTAAAAATCACGCCCAAAAGCTTCCTGGCCAAATTCGCGCATAGGGCGATTGACGATCAAAACATAACGAACGCGGTCTTGCTGCAAACGACTGATCGCCGCCTGTTCGTCGGGCTGGATCATCAATCCCGGAATCAAAATCTGATGGCGCAACGGCATTCGGCGCCCGGTCAGAAAGACCAGGTCGCTGCCTTCTGGCAAGACGGCAATAGCCTCGCCGGGTTGCGTCGAATTGCGAATGAACTCCAAAGCTTCAGAAATTTCCGTTCCTGTAATTCGCGGCGCAAATAAATGGCCGCGCTCGGCTTGAATTTCAAAACTGAAATTTTTGCGATACCGAATGCCGAAGGTCACAGATCCGGCCAAAATCGTGACGAACAGCAAACAACGCCCTATAAACCTTGCGCGATTCCGAGAAATCGCATCCTCAGTCCATCGCCAAATAGCATCAGGCAGGGTCCGCCAAAACAGGTGACAGAACAGAATCAGCGAAGTCGGCAAAAAAAATCCGCCGAAGGCTCCACCGCTCGGCACTCGTAAGGCGACTCTGGCTAGAATGGCAAAGCTATAGACGGCGATGATGAAAAGCGCGCCGTTCAGAGTACCACCTTCAGTCGGCATTTCGGCTAAAGCAGGCGCTCTGAACAGTCGCCATAACTCAACTCCAATTGTCGCAAGCAGCAAAAACGGCAAAGCCCTGAGAGGGCTGCCGTCCCACTGATTGCCGACGACTAATTTGATTAGAGCTATGGCCGTAAACGAACCGGCCAGAATCGTCGCCGACCATTTCAAAACTTTTCGCAACCGGTCGCCAATTAACACGACAAAGCTCAAAGCCGCCAAAGCCACTGCCGCTGCTCCGATCATTTGTGCCAGCGATAGCAACGGGTGATCCAATCCCGTCCGCTGTGCGTTGTAAAACACCAGTGACGGCGGCAAATGCGTGTAAAACAAATGGCAATCTTCGACCAGAGTTTGCCAGCCGAGTTTGGCAAACAGCCAGCCGTAAACTGGCAAGGCAATAAACAATGCTGGCAAAGCTGCAAACAGTAAATCCGAAATCAGCCTTTTGAAATTTGAGATTTGAGATTTGAAGCTCAGCAGATGTTGGCAAAGCAGCGATGCCGTCACCGTCGCGGCAGCGGCCAGAGCGAATTCCTGTTTGGTGATTGCCGCCAAACCGATTAGCAATCCGGCAAAGATCAATTCCCTGCTCCGCTGATTTTCAGCGTGGCGCAACGTCAGTAGCAAAACCCCAAGCGAGCATAGACAACCGTAAAGAGCCGCAAAAGCATAAGGCTGAATCAGGTTCCCCGCTGGTTTGAAGATGCAGAAAACTACAACAGCAATTGTGGCTAATGCGGCTTCGACCGGTTCAAACAAGCGGCGCGCTATTCGGTAACAAAGCGCGGCAATGATCGCTGAACAGATGATTCCGGCGGCATGCAAAACATCCAGATGCTCTCCAAAGACTCTGTACAGCAAGGCATTGAAGTAAGGCGCAACCGGCGGGTAAATGTGGTGAACATCCCGATAAAGCCATTCGCCCTGCAACAATCGCGCGGGCAAATCCATTTCCCGCCCGCTGTCGGCAATCGGCGAAGTCCAACGCCGCCATGAAACTACCAGCATCGCGGCAAATACAATCAGGATTGCGGATTGCGGCCACCATTGCGGACTGCGGCCACCATTGCGGATTGCGGATTGCGGATTTGACGAAGCTTCGCTTAGCAAGTCGTGGCTCATCTATTTACGCCCGGGTTACTTCGGCACTGATTTGTTTGCGAGAGGCGGGAGTATGCTTTTCAAATACACAATCTGCAATCCGTGATCGAATGGTTCGACATTCAAAAAGTCGTGGGCTAGCATGCGCCCTACTTCAAACGATTCTCTCCCGAAAGAAGCAAAAGCCGATGAGCAAAGTTCTGATCGCCAGCGACCACGCCGGGTTTCCGGGCAAAAACATCATAAAAAAGACGCTCGACCAAATGGATATCGAGTACGAAGACCTGGGCACATATACCGAAGAGTCGGTGGATTACCCTGATTACGCTGAAAAGGTCGCCCGCCGAGTCGCTTCCGGCGAAGTCGAGCGCGGCATTCTGGTTTGCGGCAGCGGCATAGGTGTTTCCATCGCTGCCAACAAAATTCATGGCATTCGCGCGGCTCTGGCTTGGAATGAAGAAACGGCCAGGCTGTCGCGCGAACATAACGATGCCAACATCCTTGCCGTCGGCGGTCGCACGACTCCGCCTGAAATTCTTGAACAGATCACGCGCACTTTTCTGACTACGGATTTCACCGGAGGGCGTCACACCCCGCGCATCGAAAAAATTTCAAAGCTCGAAGAATAAACAAAACTCCGCCTGAAGGCGGTACTCCAAATTTTTTAGAAGGACTGAACCAATGTCATACAACCATTATCATTCGCTTGCCGAATTCGATCCTGAAATTTATGCCGCAATCAAAAACGAAACCCGCCGCCAGCACGAAGGCCTGGAGTTAATTGCTTCGGAAAACTTCGTCTCAGAAGCCGTGCTGGAAGCTGCTGGTTCCGTCTTCACCAACAAATACGCCGAAGGTTATCCCGGCAAACGCTATTACGGCGGTTGCGAATTCACCGATGTTGTCGAAAGCCTGGCGATTGATCGCGCCAAACAATTGTTCGGAGCCGAGCACGTCAACGTCCAACCGCATTCTGGCAGTCAGGCGAACATGGCCGTTTATCTGACAGCCTGCCAACCCGGCGACACAGTTCTGGGAATGGATTTGTCTCACGGCGGCCATTTGACTCACGGCCACCCGCTGAACTTTTCAGGCAAGGGTTACAAGATCGTCGCTTACGGAGTTCGCAAAGAAGGCGAAACGATTGATTACGATCAGATGGAAGCGTTGGCGCGCGAACACAAACCGAAGATGATCGTTTGCGGGGCTTCAGCTTATTCGCGAGTAATTGATTTCGAGCGCATAGCGGCGATTGCCAAAGAGGTCGGCGCACTGGTCATGGCTGACATTGCTCACATCGCCGGACTGGTTGCCGCCGGGTTGCATCCATCGCCATTTCCGCATTGTGATTTTGTGACGACGACTACGCACAAAACTTTGCGCGGCCCGCGAGCCGGAATGGCAATGTGCAAAGAACAATTTGCCAAAGACCTGGATCGCAATGTGTTCCCTGGAATTCAAGGCGGCCCGCTGGTTCACATCATCGCGGCCAAGGCCGTCGCCTTCAAAGAAGCCTTGCAGCCTGAGTTCAAAGCCTATCAGCAGCAAGTCGTCAAAAACGCCAACGCACTGGCCAATGCCCTGGCCAACAACGGGTTCCGAATAGTTTCAGGCGGAACCGACAACCACGTTTTTCTGGTGGATGTTTTCTCGAAAGGCATTCTGGGCAAAGACGCCGAAAAAGCTCTGGAAGCGGCGCACATCACGGTAAACAAAAACACCATCCCGTTCGACACCAATCCGCCGATGAAAGCCAGCGGTGTTCGCTTAGGAACTCCTGCGGTGACGACTCGCGGAATGGGCGAAGCCGAGATGACGCAAATCGCGGCCTTGATCGCCGAAGTTCTGGAAGCTCCGGCGGATGAAGCAGTTCGCCAAAACGTGATCGTCAAAGTCAAAGAATTGACCGCGCGCTTTCCTTTGTACGCGAACCGGATGCAAAATGCCGCCGCCAGCGCGGCTTGAAAAACGTTATGAGCGTTGCAACCAAACAAGAACTGATTGACCTGATCCAAAGCCATGACGCCGAACTTAAAGCCTTCGGCGTCAAACGGCTTGGGCTGTTCGGTTCGTTCGTTCGCAACGAGCCGAAGCCCGAAAGCGATGTTGATATTTTGATTGAATTCGCGCCAGGGCAAGAAACCTTTCGCAACTTCACGGAACTTGGATTCTTTTTGGAGGACTTGTTTGGCAGACGGGTTGATTTGCTGACACCAAAATGGCTCAGCCCTTACATCGGCCCTTACATTTTGGGGGAGGCAGAGTATGTCACGCTCAATTCGGGAATATCTACAGCACATTCGTGACGCTGCCCACTTTCTTCAAAGCTCTTCCAGTGGGTTGAGCGAAGAGCAATTTTTCAATGATGAATTGCTTTGTCCGCGGGCTTGAGATCATTGGCGAAGCCGCCAAACAGCTCCCACAGGGCTTACGCGATCAATACCCACAGATTTCCTGGAGAGGATTTGCAGGCCTGCGCGACCGTCTTATTCATCAATACTTCAGCGTCAACTACACCATAGTCTGGGAGACTGTTAAGGTGGAAGTGCCTGAATTAATCAAGACTGTTGACTTGATGCTGATTCGTGATGACCTATGAC
>JAGNMH010000255.1 GCA_017991275.1 Acidobacteriota bacterium | reverse complement strand
GGCAAGCAGGTCTTTTACGCACAAATTGATCTGTATCAGGCGTAGGCGTACGACTACACCAAAGAAGTGATGACCTTGAACGCGATGGCCGATGACGCTCAGGAGGGCATCAGCGCCTTTCTGGAAAAACGCGATGCTTGCTGGCGCGGGCGGTGAAGCTGAATAATTTGGAAAATTGTTCTGTTACGAATCAATGATTGACTTGGTTGAAAAAGCTATGTTATCAACCCTTGCATCCTGTTCGTGGGTTTGATCTTAAATCAGTCTTTTGGTTTCGCCCCCACGCAAGGTTTTCGCCGGTTCGATTTAACCGTCAGTAGCCATTTTCGTTGTCTTACTCGTTTCAAACCTTTTTGACTTAACCGTCACTTGTCAGCATTCAAATGCCTCGAATTTACAACCAGGTATCCTGTAGGGAGACGTAGCGGTGCGAAGCAAAATCATTATTTCAGCCTTTGTATTTCTGCTTATTGGAGCGGCATCTGGCAGGGCGCAATCTGATAAGCCCGCCGGCAAACCTAATGAAAGTCAGGCGAAGCCGCAGGCTAATCCGACTCCGGCGAAAGCTCAGACCCCGCCTAAGGCAAACGAGCAAGCTACACCGCCAAACATACAGCTTCCACAGGACAAACCTTTGGGCGCGGCTGGGGCTTCACGCGACAAAAACAAGCCTTCGACAGAAGACGCGGACTTCATGGTCATTCGTGATCGCTGGCGCATCGGCATTCCTGACGACCCGCGATTCAAAAAAGGCGACATCAAAAATCCTTATCGCCAGAACGTGTTGAAAGGCGATTACCCAATCATCGGCAACGACATTTTTCTGAACCTTTCGCTGGCCAGCGAAAGCGATTTTACGATTCGCCGCTTACCCGTGCCGCAAGGTGTCAGTGCGCAACAGCCCGGCAGCCTTGAATTTTTTGGGCGCGGGAGAGAGGAAGCATTCAATCAAAACTTCATTTTTTCGCTCGACCTGTTCAAAGGCGACGCCTCATTCAAACCGGTTGATTGGCGTTTCAAAGTCACTGGCATCGCCAATCTGAATCTGTTGCGAGCGCGTGAAAACGGCATCGTCAACGTGGACGTGCGCGAAGGAAAGTCCAGGCTGGACGGGTTCAATTCCATTGAAGAAGTTTTCTTTGAATATCGGTTGGGCGACACAACCAAAATTTTTCCGTTTTTGCGCGGCAAAGGCAGCCGCAGAGGCCGTTCGCCGGAATTCGATACGACTTCGGTTCGCGTTGGCATTCAGCCTTTCACCAGCGACTTTCGAGGTTTCATTTTCAGCGATTCGAATTTGGGCGCTCGGTTATTCGGTAATTTCCGCAGCAACCGCTGGCAATACAATCTGGCTTATTTCCACATGCTGGAAAAAGAAACCAACAGTGGACTGAACACGATCAACTTCAAAGAAACTGGTTTTCGCAACCAGCAGGTTTACATCGCCAACCTGTTTCGACAGGACACTTTCGTCAAAGGCTACACCGCGCAATTCAGCTTGCATTACAGCGACGACCGCCCCAGCGTTGAATACGACCAGAACGGTTTTCTGGTGCGCCCGATCAAAATTGGCAAAGTCACACCGCACAGAGTTCGTTCGGGATATTTCGGCTGGACTGGTGATGGACATTTTGGAAAGTTGAATGTCACCCACGCGCTTTATCAGGCGATTGGCCGAGACTCTTTTAACCAGATAGCCAACCGCTCAACGCGCATCAACGCGCAGATGGCCGCCGCCGAACTTTCGATGGATTACGATTACATCCGTTACCGCGTCGGAGCGTTTTACAGTTCCGGCGACGCCAACCCCCTGGATTCGACTGCGCGTGGCTTTGATGCAATTCTGGATAACACCAGTTTTGCGGGTGGCAAATTCAGTTTCTGGAATTCACAGGGCATCCGTCTGACGCAAACCGGCTCGGCTCTGGTCGAATCGCGCAGCCTGATCCCGTCGCTTCGCAGCAGCAAGATTCAGGGTCAGGCCAACTTCATCAATCCGGGATTGACGCTTTACAACGCAGGCATTGACGTGGACGTAACGCCGAAACTGCGCGGCTTTTTGAATTACAACTACCTGAAATTCAACCGGACGGAGCCGCTGGAATTGCTGCTTTTCCAACCGGCTGTTCGCCACAGCATAGGCCATGATCTGGGCATCGGATTTATTTACCGACCATTGCTCAATGAAAACATCGTGCTGGTTGGAGGCACATCGGGTTTGCGTCCCGGCACAGGATTTACAGACATCTTCAGTTCGAACTGCAACGGCACACCGCGAGGGTGTGGGGCGGGCGCTCCGACCTTATGGTCGGCTTTCCTGACGTTGAAGTTCGTGTATTGAGTTTACTTTCAGTTCTAGCCCCGCCACAGATGGCGAAACAATCGTTTCAATTTATTTCAACGGAGAAGATTCCAATGTCACCAGAAAAAATTACTGAAATCGTCAACGCTTATTTCGATGCCATTTGCTCGCTGGATTGCGAAGCCTGGATTTCCACCTTCGCCGCCGACGCTGTCAGTCACGAACCCGGCAACCCTCCGTTGGCAGGTCACGATATGTTGAGAGCGTTTTTCAACGGAGTCGCCGGAGGCTTTGAAACCATCGAAATGCGACCGACTGACGTCTTCGTCGTCGGCAACGAAGCCGGCGTGAAATGGGCAACCACCGGGATGGGAAAAACCGGACGCCAAGCCAAGTTTGATGGCATAGACATTTTCACCTTCAACGACGATGGCAAGATTCAAACGGTGAAAGCTTATTGGGATCCGGCGGCGATGATGGCTCAGTTGATGGGATAGGCTCTTGACGTTTCATTGCTAAATGTTCTGCGGCATCCCAAGCATCCTAGAGAGTTGAAGTTATGAACCAAGCCAAAATTATCAAACGTGTAAAACTTCTGTTCCTGTTGTGTCTTTTCGTTTCCGTAGCCATCGCCCTTTCGCTGGCTGATAGGAATTCGACCGAAGCCGTTTCGCGCGTTGCCGTCGGTGATTCAACAATCCCGATCAGCGACGAACAGGCTCCGGCGACTCAGCGACAAAAGAAGATAAATCCGCGCAGCGCCGGTTGCATCGTTTGCCACACCAATGCGGAGTCAATGCATGCGGATGGCGACGACGATCTGGATATTGGCTGCGCCGATTGCCACGGAGGCAATGCGGCTGAGACTCAGAACAAACTGAAGGCACATGTCCAGCCGCGTTTCCCGGAGCTTTGGAAATCTACGGCAAACCCTGAGCGTTTGGCGACGGCCTGGTTGAAAGAAAGCGCCGAATACGTTCGCTTCGTCAATCCCGGAGATTTCCGCGCGGCTGATCTGGCTTGCGGCAAATGCCACGAACGTCAGGTCGCGTGGTCAAAGAAAAACATGATGACTCACGGCGGAATGCTGTGGGCGGCGGCGCTTTACAACAATGGAGCCTTTCCGTTGAAAGACGCGCACTTCGGCGAAAGTTACAGCAAAGACGGCGAACCCCAGGCCATCTTCACCAACCCCGCGCCAACCGCTGAAGAGACCTTAAAGCAGGGAATTTTGCCTTACCTGATGCCACTGCCGCGCTGGGAAATTACTCAGCCCGGCAACATCCTGCGCGTGTTTGAACGCGGCGGAGAATTGAAAGGTCTGCCTTCGGACATTGGCAGCCCGAACGCTTTTGAAGTTCCTGGCAAACCCGACGTGAAGTTGAGTGATCGCGGGCTTGGCACTCGCCTCAGGACTGATCCAGTGTTTTTGGGTTTGCAGAAAACCCGCTTGCTTGATCCGCTGCTTTCGATGCCGGGAACGAATGACAATCCGGGCGATTATCGGCAATCCGGTTGCACAGCTTGTCACGTGGTTTACGCCAATGACAGAGACCCGAAACATTCGGCGCAATTCGCCAAGTTTGGCAATCTGGGACAATCGCAAACCGCCGATCCGACAATTCCAAAAAATGAATCCGGTCATCCGGTCAAACATCAAATGGTGTTGGCTGCTCCATCCAGCAACTGCATGACCTGTCATATGCATCCCGGCGGAAATATGCTGACCAGTTATTACGGAATGACCTGGTGGGACAACGAAACCGACGGCAATTTGATGTACCCGGCCAAACAGCCTGACTTAAGTTCGGAGCAGAAAGACCAGATTCAGTTTCGCAATCCCGAAGGTTCGGCTTTGCGCGGGTTGTGGGGGCAGGACAAAAACTTCCTGAACAACATCTGGAACGACATCAATCCGAAAGCCAAACGCACTCAGTTCGGAGATTTCCACGGTCACGGCTGGGTGTTCCGCAACGTTTACAAGACCGACCGCAAAGGCAACATGCTTTCTTCGCGCGGAACAAAAATCGCGCCGGACGATCCTGAAAAGTTCAAGAAGGGCGTCCACATGGAAGACGTGCATCAGAAAGCCGGAATGCATTGCGCCGATTGCCACGTCAGCCAGGACGTTCACGGCAACGGGAATTTGTACAACGAACCGCGCGCGGCGATTCAGGTTGATTGCATTGATTGCCACGGAACGATTACGGCTCCCGCCACTCTGACCGTTTCAGGCCCTTCGGCTGGAACCGCCCGGTTCAAAGGCAAAGTCATCACCATTCCCAAAGACCTGACGCGAATTAAAACTCGCAATGAACGCAATCGCACCGTGGCGATGTTCCAGCGCATCACCGTCGAAACCAAACGAACTGTCATTGGCGACGACGGCAAGCCGGAATTGGACAAAGACGGCAAGCCCAAAGAAATCACTTTGCGACCGGGCGACGTTGTTCAAAATTCGCTGGTTTCGCCCGGCAAATGGTGGCGCGTGGTTCAAACCGTAGACACCGTTAATCAATCGCGCACAATCAAGATCAACAACGCCGACGTGCAATATAGGAGCCGGGATTTCAACGATGCTTCGGCTTATGCCAAGACGGTTCAGCGCGACGGCAAAACCTGGGCTGACCCGGCGGTTGCTGAAAACAAACTGGCGCACGCCAACAGCAACATGACCTGTTATGCCTGCCACACTTCGTGGACGACCAGTTGTTTCGGCTGCCATTTGCCAATGACGGCAAACAAGCAAAAGCCGATGCTGCACAACGAAGGTACGGACAATCTTCGTAACTACACTCAGTACAATTTCCAGACTTTGCGTGACGACATTTACATGCTTGGCAAAGACGGAAGCGTCACCGGTCGCCGAACCGCGCCGACCCGTTCAACCTGCGCCGTGCTGGTTGGTTCGCAAAACCAGAACCGCGAATGGCTGTATTCGCAACAGCAGACGGTTTCTTCCGAAGGTTACAGCGGCCACGCTTTCAGCAGTTTCGTGCCACACACGGTCAGCACTTCTGAAACCAAAACCTGCACCGATTGCCACGTGGCGAAGGCCAACGACAACAATGCGATCATGGCTCAGTTGCTGATGCAGGGAACGAACTTCGTCAACTTCATTGGGCGCTTTGCCTGGGTCGCAGCAGGCAAAGAAGGCATTCACGCCGTCGCCGTCACCGAACGCGATGAACCGCAAGCCGTCATCGGTTCCAGCCTGCACAAACTGGCTTACCCCGACGAATACGAAAAACACGCCAAAGGCGGCGGAGTTCTGAAAGAAGCTTACGAACACAAAGCCAACGGTGAAGCACTGGGCATTCAGGTTAGAGGCGAATACGCTTACGTTGCCAACGGTCCCGGCGGTTTGCGCGTTTACGACATAGCCAACATTGACAACAAAGGCTTCAGCGAACGCATCACCACCGCGCCGGTTTCGCCCTTGGGGCAGCGGTTTTACGTCAAGACGAAATACGCAACCGGAGTTGCTTCGCCTTCAACACTGGCGGTTGATCCGACTCGCAAACATCGCCCTGAAAATCAGGAAGCCGAAAATCGCGACGACAAACAAGGGATTCATCCGATTTACGCCTTCCTGTACGTCAGCGACAAACACGAGGGTCTGGTTGTCGTCGGTGATAAAAAGACCGGAGTGGCGACCTTGCTGGACGGTAATCCGTCAAACAACTTCCTGAAACGCGCGCTGGCGTTCAATCCGAATGGCGCGCTTAACGGAGCTTCATCAATCACAATTGCGGGCGTTTACGCTTATATAACTTGCGACAAAGGACTGGCGATTGTGAACCTGAACAATCCGCTGGAACCGAAGCTGGTCGCTGAAATCGCTGGCTTCAAGCATCCGCACGGAGTACAGATTCAGTTCCGTTACGCCTTTGTCACCGACGAAGACGGCTTGAAAGTTGTGGACATCACCGTGCCGGAAAAGGCCAAACTGGTTGAAGCGGCGACCGTCAAAATCGAAGACGCCCATAATCTTTATCTGGCGCGGACTTACGCTTATGTCGCGGCTGGCAAAAACGGCCTGGCGATTGTGGACATTGAAAAGCCTGAAAAGCCAAAGCTGGATCAGATGTTCAATGGCGAAGGCAAGATTAACGACGCTCACGACGTGAAGCTGGGAATGACTGCGAATTCGTTGTTTGCTTATGTCGCCGACGGCAAAAACGGATTGCAGGTTGTGCAGTTGATGTCGCCCGAAGAGAACGGAAATATTTACGGCTTTTCTCCGAAACCGACGCCAAAATGGATTGCGCGTTTTCCGATGGGCGAGGCGCTGGCTCTGTCTAAAGGCATTGACCGTGACCGGGCCGCCGACGAATCCGGCAATCAGATTTCGGTTTTCAATCGCAGAGGCGCGCGGCCATTTAACCTGGAAGAAATGCAGCGCATGTATTTGCGCGACGGTCAGCTTTACACCGTCACCGACGATGTACCGCCGAAACCGCGTCGCCAGCAACCCGCAGCCGAAACCGCAAGCTGGCGGTTGAGATTGCCTGCGCTGACCTCGCTGTTTTGGCTGCCGATTTTCATCGGCGGAGTTTTGTTGGTCGGCGGAGTTCGCAGCCTCCGCCGGAAAAAATAAATCCGAAGTATGACAAGCTGCCAGCTCGTCATACTTTTCAATAAGGAATACATCTTTGAAAAAGACGTTCTCAATTTTCATCTCTTTCGCTCTGCCTATCTTGTTTGTTGTTTCTGTTTCGGCGCAGGCAAAGAAAACTCCGCTGGACAGCGCTTCTGCCGCAAAAATAGTGCAACTGCTGAAAGATTCGGGTCACATTCACGGCCAACTTGCCGACAACGTCTGGTTGGTCAGATTTCGCGGCAACACGTTGGACGATGTTGTTGTCACAACCATCGTCAGTCCCGAAGGCCTGTTGATTTTGAGTTCAGTAGTCGCCGAAAAGAAAGACTTCAGGGCAACGCCGGAGTTGATGGCGAAGCTGTTGCGGATGAACAATGATTATGACCGGATGAAGGTTGGTATCAAAGAAAATGGTGATATGTTCGTCAGGATTGACCTGAGTCTTCGCGTTACAGATTCACAGGAGTTCAAACTGAACGTCGAACAGGTTTCCGCCGCCGCCGACGAAATCGCGGCAGCCATCAAACCCTTTTTGCTCGTTGCGCCTGCTGCAAAAAAGCCAGTCAAATAAACGTAAATGCGAGCGAGGTGGTTTTCACTTCGCTCGCACTTTGCCTTTGTGG
>JAGNMH010000254.1 GCA_017991275.1 Acidobacteriota bacterium | reverse complement strand
CTTTTAAGACTTCTGCTTCATTCGGCTAAAGTCCATTTGGCCACGAAGTCCGGCGGGATGAAAATCCGGCCTGGCTTCGTGGCCTTTTTTGTTTATTATCACAATTGGTGATTGGTGATTGGTGATTGGTGGTTGGTGGTTGGTTTTCTATCATTCATCTCAAAGAGGAAGGAGCATATGGATTTTGGATTGAAAGGCCGAGTTGCAATGATTGCTGCGGCCAGTAAAGGATTAGGCAAAGCCTGTGCGCTGGCTTTGGCGCAGGAAGGTTGCAAGGTTTCGATTTGTTCGCGCAGCGCGGAAACTCTGGCAAAGGCTGCGGAAGAGATTGCTGTTCACGGCGAAGTTCTGACTGTGGTGGCTGATGTCTCTTTGCAGACTGGCATCGAAAACTGGCATCAGGCGACGGTCGAAAAGTTCGGTCAGGTGGACATTCTGGTGACAAACACCGGAGGCCCGCCGGTCAGCCGCTTTATGCAATTGACCGATGAACAATGGCTGGCCGGAGTCGAATCTACTTTGATGAACGTCGTTCGACTGTCGCGGCTGGTCATTCCGGGGATGCAACGACGCAGTTGGGGGCGCATCATCCATCTAACTTCATTGGTGGCCAAACAACCGCTTGATGATCTGACGATTTCCAGTACTCTGCGTGCCGGACTGTCGGGATTGACCAAAACAATGGCGAATCAATTGGGGCCGGACAACATAACGGTCAATGCTTTGCTGATGGGGCAAATCCTGACTGATCGGCAAAATGCGATTGCCGATGTGCGGGTGAAAGAGCAGGGAATCAGCTACGAAGAACATTTTCGACGGGTTGCGGCTGAAATTCCGCTGCGCCGATTGGGCGAACCGCGCGAGGTCGGAGAAGTCGTGGCTTTTCTGGCTTCGGAACGCGCCAGCTATCTGACCGGCGTTTCGCTGCAAGTAGATGGCGGGCTGATTCGCGGAACGATGTAATTTGTAGAGCAGGTTTTCCAACCTGCTCCGACTCTCTTTGGTAAGGCTTGAGGAAAAGCAAAGGCCTTTTTGCTGTAATCAAGCGCGGGTTGGAAAACCTGCGCTACATTTT
The DNA here is from genome assembly GCA_017991275.1 of Acidobacteriota bacterium. GTDB lineage: Bacteria > Acidobacteriota > Blastocatellia > RBC074 > RBC074 > RBC074. Next base: position 6,461 of record JAGNMH010000254.1, on the reverse strand, counting down.
CAAAACGAGGGACACCAATGAAGCTTCTTGAAGGGAAATCTGCAATTGTCACAGGCTCCGGTCGCGGCATTGGCCGTGCCGTAGCCACTTTGTTCGCTGAACACGGCGCTCATGTCGTCGTCAACGATCTGGACGGCGAAACGGCGGAAAGCGTCGCCAATTCGATCAACGCATCTGGCGGAGTCGCCACGACCTGCGTTGGCAGTGTGACCGCGCCTGATTTCGCGGAAAAAATCGTACAAACCGCGGTTCAGGAATTCGGCAAGCTGGACATCATCGTCAATAACGCCGGTTACACCTGGGACGGAGTCATTCAAAACGTAACCGACGAAATGTGGGAAGCGATGATCGCTGTTCACCTGACGGCTCCGTTCAAGATCATTCGCGCTGCGACGCCTTACATGCGCGAAGCCGCCAAACGCGAAATGGCCGAAGGCAAGCGAGTTCATCGCAAGATCATCAACGTGTCTTCGACTTCGGGCGTAGCCGGAAATCCCGGTCAGGTGAATTATTCGGCTGGCAAGATGGGGATTGTGGGCGTGACAAAAACTCTGGCCAAAGAGTGGGGAAGGTTCAGCATCAACGTCAACGCCGTGGCTTATGGCTTTATCGAAACGCGGCTGACTGCGGCCAAAGAAGTTCAATCCCCAGTTCACGTTGGCGAAAACGAAATCCAGTTGGGCATCCCGGATTCAATGCGTCAGGCGGCGATGAATTTCATTCCACTCGGTCGCGCCGGGACTCCTGAAGAAGCTGCCGGGCCTGTGCTGTTTCTGGCTTCTCCGCTGAGTGATTACGTGACCGGTCACGTGGTTTTGGTGACTGGTGGGTCTTACGTATAAAAAGTAGCGCGAACTGTCAGTTTGCGTCTTCGCCGCAAGGCTAACTGCTGGTCAGCGAGTTGATTGCTACAGAAGACGCAAACTGACAGTTCGCGCTACATTCTTGTTGGTCAGTCCGCGCAACATTTATCGCCTGTCTTTCAGTTTTACTTTGATCCGGGCGATTTCGACATCTTCAAACGAAAGCTCAAGAGCTTTTTCCCAGTGCCGCCGAGCTTCAACCAGGCGGCCAATCTTTAGCAACACATCGCCTAAATGTTCGTGGGCAGTAGCGTTACGGCTAGAGTAGACCAAAGCCTTTTCCAAACTCTCTTTGGCTTTTTCGGCATTGCCCAGTTTGAAATGCGCCCAGCCCAGGCTGTCCAAGTAGTTGCCGTTGACCGGTTCGATGGCGACGGCTTGTTCGATTAAGGCCAGAGCTTCCTGGTGATGGTTGCCATGTTCCAGCAAAAAATATCCAAGATTGTTCAGCGCCATCGAATTGTCGGGATGCTGTTTCAGTAAATCGCGCAAGGCTTTTTCGGCGGCGGAGAGCTGGCCGGTTTTTTCCAGAATAGAACTCAGTTTAACAGTTGATTCCGGGTCGTCAGGATTCAGGGAGATTGATTTGCGCGCTGCTTCTTCGGCTTCTTTCAGCTTGCCGTGTTGCAGATAAACGCCGCTTATCAACAAGTAAATTCCAGCGTCTTCGATTGTGTCGTCAGGGCGGCCTTTGAGCAGGTTGCGCAGAAGTTCGGCGCTTTCGTCAGGGCGTTTCAGTTCACTCACAATCAAAGCTTCGGTGTATCTCAGCGAACGGTCGTCCGGGTAACGGCGAATGGCTGCTTGCGTCATTTCCAGAGCTTCGCGGTGTTTGCCATCTTCGCGCAGGCCTTCAATTGTCAGCAGATCAACCAGCGGATTATGTTCGTCAATCAAACGTCGGGTGCGTGCCAGCAGAGCTTGCAACTTTGTCTGATTGCTTGTGCGGCGAAAAATTTCTGCCAGACGATTGACGATTTCGTTGAACAGCGGAGTGTTAGCGGGCGTCAGAGCGCCTTTGCCTGTGTATATTTCAAAAGCCTTCTCGTATTCGGCGACGGCTTCCTCGTTCCGGTTGAGTTCTTCGTAGGTTTGCGCCAGTTCCAGCAACAGGTCTGTTCGCGGGTCGGATTCTATTTTGGCCAGAGCCGTTTTCAAGGTGTCAATGGCGGCTTTTCGCTGACCGGCTCTGCGCTGAGCCAAGGCGAGTAAACCAACTAGACCGGCGTTTTCGGATTCAGCTACTGCAAAATCGCGCAACCGTTCTATGGCTTCGTTGTAACGACCGGCGCGAATCAACGCCGAACCATAACCGATCAACAATCCCGGACTGTTTGCCGTTTTGAACAATTGGCCGAGTATGCGCGTTTCATCGGCGCTGTTACCTGCCACGCGCAGTATGCTGATCAGGTTGCGAGCATAATCGCCGACATCAGGGTTCATTTCGTAAGCCCGGCGAGCGGCATCAATTGCTTCGGGGTTGCGGCTCTGGCTTAAATAAATCTGCGAAAGCTGGTAATAGGCGCGATCAGGCGTTAGTTCTGCGCTCATCAACGTCTGGTAAAAAAACTGCTCGGTTGGAACCGGAGCGCCTGCCCATTTTTCCAGCGCCGGAATCTGTTTGGCCATCTGGTTTTTCATTCCATAAAGTTCAGAAAGAAAAGCCCAGGCTTCGGCGTTTTTGGAGTCTAGTTCTGCGACTTTTTCATAAGCAGTGATGGCTTGATCAAGCAAAGTCGGGCGGACGTTGCTGTCTGAACGCGCCGTGAAAATACGAAGCCGCGCCATCAGCAAATGGCCATTGACGTTTTTGGGGTCTAACCGAATAGCCTCCTGTGACTCGCCCTCGGCCAGGTTCGGCTGGTTCAGGTAAAAGAAATAAATCTCGCCCAGATCAACGTGAGGTTCAGAGGCGGTCGGGTCCAATTGAATGGTTTCGCGGAAAGCTCTGATGGCATCTTCCAGCAACGAGCGGCTGTTGATGCGTTGTGCTTCGCCTTTCAATCGCCGGGCTTCGATGAATTTCAAGTAAGCTTTTTGCCGCTGTTTTGAATCAGCCGAGAAATTGGAAGCCACCGGCGCGGTTTGCTGGGCGAATGCCGCGTTTGTGTTGCCCGGCAAAATTCCGGCCAACAGAGCAATCAAAAGAAAAATAGGCGCTGACAACTTCATTATTTTGTTTATCTGGCGGTCTGGGATGTGCCGGTTTGAGTTTTGGCGCAGGCCGCAACTGCGCGTGCCCATTCGCCTTTTCGCGGGAAAGTGTAAATCAATACAACCAGGCTGACTCCACCCAGCCGCAAACTGTATTGGTAATTTCCTGTCATAAAGTAAAGAACCAGCCCGGAAATCGCCGAGATTTCGGCCAGAACGCAAATAATGACAGTCATCGTAAACAGGTGCTGCAAAACTGCACCGGCTCCGCGCTGGGTGGCTGTTGCCATCAATGATTTCGACATCAGGATTCGACGCAGCGCAACGACCAATACACCCAACGCAATCGCGGCTGAATAAACCGGTTGCTGCCAGGTTTCGACACCGGGCTTGATGTCGTCCACGGTTATGAATTTGGCTATGACCATATAAAGCAGCACGCTGACGCAAAACGCCATCACGATGATCGCCCCCGTTCGATAACGCTGAGCAAGTGCTTGTTGATGTTCGACAGGAATGTATTCCATAGGTTTAACTGGCATTAGAGTGCCATAGAGCAGTGGTCTGCTCCGTTTACTCTGCCGGATTTTTGATTGCTCCGTTTTCTATGACTAAATCGTCTTTTGTTCCATTCTTGCCGTCCGGGCCGGCAGAAGAAAGGCGATAACTGGATGTAGAGCCTCTGTATTCAAACTGCTTGCCCCACAGATCGAAGCGCGGCGCGGCGGACAAATAACGCGGCGAAAGGTAATCCAGCAATTCGGCGATTTCATCAGTTACAGCAAATTGCCCTCGCTCTTTTTGGTAGGCCGTCAAACCGTCAGCCAGTTTTTGCAGCAAAGCCGTCGTCCGACGAGCTTTTTCGCGCTTGATGGCTTCCTGGATCAACTCGAATGATTCCCACTGGCGGTCGCCCAATCGAACCTCGGCAATTTGCCAACCGCTTTTTTCTTTTGTGATTCGAAAAGAGGTTTCGATCTGAGCTTCGACGATTGCTCCGCCGCCGGCTCCGGCTTCTATCTTTTTGATCTGCACCTGATCTTTCGACAGATTGGCTCCGGCCAGATGTTGCAGCAGGTCGCGCGCCTGTCGCACGCTGGGAGTTTCAGCCGCCGAAGTGATCGCCCAAACCCCGGCCGTCGCAATCAGAGAAATCGCGGCAATCAACGCCGGTTTTCGAAGGTTGAGAGTTGATTTCATAAGCTTCCTCAAGGATGTTTTATTCAAATTCGACTCGCGCAGGATGGTAGCAGATATAACCAACAACTGGGAACGACGAAGCCGCAAATTGAATCGGCAATTTGTTACTTGCCTTGCCTTTTCCAACGCGCGCGCTCTTCGGCCATCTTCGTCAGCTTTTTCCATTTGTTTTGCTCGACGCGTTGCGCGAATTGATCCTGACGCCTGGCCAGGTGATCAAGTTCCCGCTGCATACTCAAGTAATTTTGAAAACGCTTGTTGTCCAGTTTGCCATCTGCGATGGCGGCGCGAACGGCGCAGCGAGGTTCAGTTTCGTGTTTGCAGTTGGTGAAATGGCAAGTGGCGGCAATTTCTTCGATGTCCTCAAAGGTCGTTTCGATACCTTCGTCGGCTTCCCAAAGCTGAAGCTCGCGCATGCCCGGAGTGTCCAGAACCAGTGCGCCGTTCGGCATCAGGATCAATTCCCGATGCCGTGTCGTGTGCAAGCCCCGGTCGTCCTGTTCGCGGATTTCTTTGACGGCCTGACGTTCGTGGCCGATCAGGCGATTGAGCAAAGTTGATTTGCCTACGCCGGATGAACCGACCAGCGCGACAGTCTGGCCCGGTGTGAAGTATTGCTCCAGTTCATCCAGCCCTTCGCCCTTAATGGCGCAAACCGCGTGAACCGGGACTCCGCCAGAAACTGCGATTATCGCATCCAGCTTTTCCGTCAGGTCGTCGCAAAGATCGGTTTTGGTCAGCAGAACAACCGGGCTTGCTCCGCTGTCCCAGGCTGTGGCCAGGTAACGTTCGATTCTGCGTGGATTGAAATCCTGGTTCAGCGACGTGACCAGAAAGACTGTGTCAATGTTTGCGCCGACCACCTGCTCTTCGGATTTTGAGCCTTTTGTTTTGCGGGAGAACTTGCTGCGGCGCGGCAGTATGGCGTGAATCATGGCTTTGTTTTCTACTCCGACCATTCGCAGCGCCGCCCAGTCGCCGACGGCTGGCAGCTCTGCGCGACTGGCGGCTTCGTGTTTCAGCTTGCCGGAAATTTCAGCCAGTAATTCGCCTTTGTCGGTCAGAACTCTGTAAAACTGGTTGTATTCCAAAGCGATGCGAGCAGGCACATAACCCTGCTCCGCCAGAGCCGTGAAGCTGGCTTCAAAAGTATCGTTCCAGCCGTAACTTTCAAGTTTACTGCGATCAAAACTCATTTCGGTTGTCTCCTGATTTGTCCGCTTGCGGATCGTAACTGTTGAATGATTTTGCTGATTGGTTGGGGCGGGTGAGTTGCCGCAAATGGGTACACTAAGACTTCTTCATCGAATCCAGCGACGAAGCTCTTGGGCATATTCAAGCAACTCATTGTTTAGCGGACAATCATAAGACGTTTGAATCGAATTAAGTCGGAAAGTCATCAGGGAAAGCGGATGCTACCGCTGCCAGCAAAGGAAGGCAAACCGGTTAAGGTAAAGGCAAAAAACTGTCCTGGTAAAAAAGCAGTAACCCTGTATCGGTTAGGCGCGTCTATTTCAACAGGCTCACTGAGAAAAGCACCAGCCGGTGTTTCTTCGAAGGGGTATCCTCCTGTACGCCGCTCGGAAATCGGAAGTCCGGGCGGCATTTTTCGTTTAGCGCATCGTTTTGTCTGTTAGGAATTGGTCACAGAGCCACCGAACCAAAGAGAAAAGCATAAATCGAAAGAATGATTTTTCATCTCAGATAACAGTGAGAAGGCTCAGTGTCTAAGTGTTTATGCGGCGGGAATGAGTAGACTCCAGCAGGCTCGGCAAGGTTAGTGCGATGTGGTAATCTGCAAGCCATCTCAAGCAATCCCAAGAATAATTTTGACAGTGACAGGAGAAGAGAGTTATGACGGCTTTTGATCCAACCGACACAGTTCGAATGTGTGTGTCCTGCAAAGAATGTTATGCCCCAAACCAGCAGTTTTGCCGGGACTGTTTGGTTGAATTGATTCCAGTGGAAACTATCCCGTACACCATAGATTCGCGTTACCAGCTTGAACGTGTGCTGGGGCGCGGCGCGTCAGGCATCGTTTTTGCCGCAACCAGTCTGGAATCCGGCAAGCTGGTGGCCGTCAAAATTATCAGAGCCAGTGTTATAGCCGATCCGCGTGCTCAGGATCGTTTTCGCCGCGAAGCCCAGATTGCTCTTCATTTCAAAAACCCGCAGGTCTCTGCGGTGCTGGATTTTGGAGTGTTGCAGAACGCCACCGGTTACGTTGTCAGCGAATACGTAAGA
>JAGNMH010000253.1 GCA_017991275.1 Acidobacteriota bacterium | reverse complement strand
AGATCATCGTGTCATACAAAGAACGCGGCTACCTTTCAGCCAGCCGCGACCATCGTTGGACAATCCACAATCGCCAATCCCTGGCCAATCGTTGCGGCTAAAGTTAGTGTGAGTCACTTCACACCAACGCAGTGAAAGGCTTCGCTGTGGCTCCTTTCTTCTCCGGTTAAGTTGTCCGCGTCGCAAACAACCATCGCAAAAACAACTTCGGACAGAGAAACAAGAGAGGAGCCAATCATGAAAAACACGAACATTCGTTTTACGTTGAGGTTACGGCTGACGGCGTTTGCGCTGCTGGCTGTGTTGATTTCATCGGCAGCTTTGGCGCAAACGGCTGCGCCGAAAGCCAGCTTAATCATCGAACAGAAAGCCGTTCGCTTCGATCTGCAAGGCGCAGCTCATTCGTGGCGACTGGAAGTGTTCAACCAGCCGGGCGATTTGGTCTTCGCCAACGGCGGAGTCAACCAACCTTCGCTGGAATGGTCGCTGACCGATCAGCAGGAAAAACCTTTGGCCGACGGGCTGTACGTTTACACGCTGAAATTCTGGGATGAAAACAACCAGCAGATTTCGACTCAGCGTGGCCACGTCATCATCAACCGCGCCAGTTCCGCCGACCGCATCTGGGTCACAAGCAACAATTCAACCGGCGTCGGTTCGGCTTCGGAATTGACGGTTGTCGGTTCGTCGGACGTAACCGTCGGTGGAGCCAGAATGGCGGAAACGCGCGCGGCTGCTCCTGTTCGCTCAACCGGCGACGCCAACGTTCAACAGGTCAAAGACCCCGGAGTCATCAATGCAGTCGGCCCGATCAGCGGCGACGGAATTGCCGGGCGTATTGCCAAATTCACCGGCGCTCACACGATTGATGATTCGGTGATGTTTGAACTGGCCGGCAATATCCAGATTGGCGGTAACGTCAATCTGGCAAGATTGAACTCCATCCACACCAATTTGAGAGGTGTTTACGGACGCAGCGACACCGCTGCCGGAGTCTGGGGGCAGAGCATCAGCGGGCAAGGCGTTTACGGTTTCAGCACAAACAGCGCAGGCGTCGAAGGTTCCAGCATCAATGGCTTCGGATTGTCTGGCGTCAGCAGCAGCGATTACGGAGTTTACGGTACGACCGGCAGCGCCAGCTTTGCCGGAGTGTTCGGCACGACCGCCGCAAACAACGGCAGAGGCGTTTTTGGACGTGCATTGAACGGAGCAAGCGCCGTGGGCGTCTTCGGTGAAAGCGCCGACGGGCGCGGAGTTTTCGGCGACAGCCAAACTGGAACTGGCGTGCGCGGCGAAAGCAACAGCGGTTCAGGCGTGTATGGTTCCGGCAACACCGGGCGTGGCGTTTTCGGCAACAGCCAATCCAATCACGGAGTTTATGGGCGTTCATTGAGCAATACCCATGCGGGCGTTTACGGAACCAACTTGCTGGGCACTAATGGGATTGGCGTGATGGGCGAAGCACAAGGCGGTTCAAATCAAAATTCCATTGGGGTGTATGGATTGGCAGGCGGTACAGGTGTGCGAGGTGAAAGTATTAGCGGACACGGCGTTGCTGGTTACGGAAGCTTTTTGGGCGCTTCGATTTACGGAGCCAAAGGCGCTGCTTGGGCTGGTTATTTCGATGGCGATGTCGTCGTTGACGGCACGCTCACGGTCAACAACAACTTTGGCGCTCGCATGGATCATCCGATTGATCCGGCCAACAAATACCTGAACCAGTCTTTCATCGAATCTTCGGAGATGATGAGCGTTCAAAACGGCAACGTTACAACTGACACCAACGGCGAAGCAGTCGTCACGCTGCCGGAATACTTCCAGGCGATGAGCGGCAGTTTTCGTTATCAACTGACCGTCGTCGGCCAGTTCGCCCAAGCCATCATCGCGCAAAAGATCGAAGGCAATCGCTTCACGATCAGAACCGATAAACCCAACGTCGAAGTTTCCTGGCAAGTCACGGGCGTTCGTCAGGACGCCGTCGCCAAAGCCAACCGCAAACCGGCTGAAGAATTGAAGCCTGAATCGGAACGCGGTCATTACCTGCGCCCACAACTTTTCAATCAACCAGAAGAGAAAGGAATCGAATGGGCGCGCAATCCTGAAATGATGAAGCGCATGAAGGCAGAGCGACAAACGCAGGTGAAAGAGCAGAAATAAACCCAGGTTCAAGCCAACAACCTTTTTAGGCCGGGAGCGATCCCGGCCAATTTTTTGCCATCAGTTAAGTCTGCGATTCAACTCACATCGCCGCAGTGAATGGCTTCGCTGACGCTTTTAATCGCTCAAGTTAAGTTCTCCGCGTCGCAAACAACAACATCAACTGAAAGGAGTCACAAAATGAAAATTTCAATCACAGGTTTTACGATTTATGGCTTCAGCGTCGCGCTGGCGCTGGTTCTATTGATTAGCTCTGTTTCAGCACAAGACCTCAACGAGATTTGGACGAGCGTCGGTTCAACCGGAACCGTGGATGAAGCCGACACCACGTCTGTCCACTCAGAGTTTGTCAAACTCAAAAAGCAATTGGCCACTGCGTAACATCAGTTCTTTTTACGGCAGGCACTGTCGGCTCGCCGGGGTCGTCGGGAAACGACTTGCGTGATGTCGTGGTAAGGTCACGAGAATATCAGCTTGATCCGAACAGGCTTTTTAAGACCGATCAAGAATTTGACTTAACTGTGGTGGCAGTAAAAGAAAAGCCTTTGAATGGGAAACCATGGATTGCAGTTGCTCCTGCGTTTCCAGGTGTAGATGAAGTTGCAATCATCATTCAGCGTGACTCGGACATGTTACCAAGCTCTAGCGGCTCGCCAATTCTTGACGATAAGTTCAGGCTGATTGGAGTGCATCAGAGCGAAGTTTTGGAAACAAGCCTCACTCAAAAAAGCCCTCAATCACGGCATACACGTGAATGCCGTGATTGAGTTTTACACACGAATGGACTGGCAAATTTGATTCAATCGGATTAACAGAACTTACTCGCCCTTTTTCGACTTCGGTCGCAGATTGGCAGCCAGAACTTTCTTTCTCATCCGAATGGATTTCGGAGTGACTTCGACCAGTTCATCTTCGGCGATGTATTCGATGGCTTGTTCCAGAGTCAGGTCGCGGACGGGAACCAGGCGGAGGGCTTCGTCAGCCGACGAAGCGCGCATGTTGGTCAGTTTCTTTTCGCGGACTATGTTCACGTCCAGGTCAACGTCGCGGGAGTTTTCGCCAACGATCATGCCTTCGTAAACTTCGGTCTGAGGCTTGACGAAAAGTTCACCGCGTTCCTGCAGGTTGAAGATTGCATATCCCGTAGCCGTGCCCAAGCGGTCAGCAATCAAACTGCCAGTGCCGCGTCCGGCCAATTCTCCCTGCCATTTGCCCCAGCGCAAAAACAGAGTGTTCAGCAAGCCAGTGCCTTTGGTTTCGGTCAGGAATTCGTTACGGAAACCGATCAAACCGCGCGAAGGAATTTCAAATTCCATTCTGACGCGACCATGACCGTGGTTGACCATCTTGGTCATGTTACCTTTGCGGCGTCCCATCGCTTCGGTGACTACGCCGATGAATTGATCGGGAACGTCAATCACAGCCATCTCAATCGGTTCGCAAAGTTCGCCGTCAATCTTTTGAGTGACGACTTGAGGGCGGGCAATGTTTAACTCGTAACCTTCGCGGCGCATTTGTTCGATCAGAATCGCCAACTGCAATTCGCCTCGGCCAGAAACGCGGAAGCTGTCCGGTGAACCGGTGTCTTCGACGCGAATGGCTACGTTGGCCAGCAATTCTTTGTCCAGTCGCTCACGAATCTTACGCGAAGTGACGTGCTGCCCTTCTTTGCCTGCGAACGGGGAGTTGTTGACGCCGAAAATTATCGAAATCGTCGGTTCATCCACGATGATGCGAGGCAGCGGGCGAGGATCGGTTGCCGAAGTCACAGTGTCGCCGATGTGTATACCTTCGATGCCGGCCAGCGCAATGATGTCGCCGACTGTGGCGCGTTCGACCGGAACCTGTTTCAAGCCTTCGAAAGTGTAAAGCTGAGTGATCTTGGTTTTTTCCAGCGTGCCGTCAATTTTGCAAACCGAAACCTGATCGCCGATGGCCAGCGTGCCGTTGAAGATGCGGCCAATTGCCAAACGCCCGACGTAATCGTTGTAAGCCAAATTGGCTACCAGCATTTGCAGCGGGGCGCTCTCTATGCCGGCGGGAGGCGGAACGGTTTTCAAGATTTGCTCGAAAAGCGGGCGCAAGTCTGTGCTTTCGTGATCGAGTTCGTGTTTGGCTATTCCGTCGCGGGAAATAGAGTACAGAATAGGGAAGTCAATCTGTTCGTCATCGGCATCCAGGTCAATAAACAGGTCGTAAACTTCGTTGACCACTTCTTCGGCGCGCGCGTCCTGACGGTCAATCTTGTTGATGACGACGATGACCGGCAGCTTCAGTTCCAGCGCCTTCGACACCACATAGCGTGTTTGCGGCAGCGGGCCTTCTGAAGCGTCAACCAGCAAGGCGACGCCATCGGCCAGTTTCAGCACGCGCTCGACTTCCCCGCCGAAATCCGAGTGGCCCGGTGTGTCCAAAATGTTGATCTTGGTTTTGCCATACTGCACAGCAGTATTTTTGGCCATGATGGTGATGCCGCGTTCGCGCTCCAGGTCCATCGAATCCATGACGCGTTCAACGACCTTTTCGTTGGCGCGGTGCAGGCCTGTCTGTTGAAGCATGGCGTCAACCAAAGTGGTTTTGCCGTGGTCTACGTGAGCGATGATGGCGATATTGCGAATGTCTGCTTGAGTTATATTTGATGAGTCCATAAAGTTTTTTCTTGCGCTGAGCGATGATCCAGTAAGAGCTATGCTAAGTCAGCACAGCGCGCGGTAGCAAGCGGCATTTTTTTCGGATCGCTTTCATCGGCCAGCGTGCTGATTCGGAGTCCAATTTCCCAGTTTGCCAAGCCGCACGTGCCTGCCGGATAATCCGCGTTCAATAAATCAGAAGATCAAAGAAAGAGAGAGAAGTATGGCTGAAGTCATCAAATGTGAACGTTGCGGCAAAAAACAACCCGCGTTGGAAAAGCCGCCTTTTGGCAGTGCGCTCGGCAAAAAGATTCACGCGGAAATTTGCCAGGGATGCTGGAAAGCCTGGCTGGCGACTCAAAACCAGCTTATCAATCATTATGGTTTGAGCACGATCAACCCCGAACACCAACAGTTTTTGATCCAAAACATGGAAGCTTTTCTATTCGGCGGAGGCATTCAAGCCCAGATTGACACCTCGTTGGAAGGCACTATCCAGCACTGAAAACTGACGATTGGCCCAGGCTAAAATTGCAACAAAGCCGAAGTTTGACACGTTGTAGCCCCCGTAATATCTTTTTGCCCGATTGGTCGCCGTTTAAGCGCGACTGTTAAATGTGCGGCTGAATTAACTTCAACAGCGGTAAGGGAAGTAACGAATGAGAAAAGAGAAGTGGGTGGGTTATTCACCTGACGACGACAGCGATATTCGAGTAATCGAAGATTTGTCTTCGCTGCGTGGCGAAGACAGTGACGCCAGTTTGTGGGGAGAGCTTCGTTCATTGTTCCGCGACATAGTCTTCGCAGGCTTGATCGCCATTCTGATCGTTGTTTTTGTGGTGCAGCCCGTGCGCGTCGAAGGCCAAAGCATGATGCCGAAGCTGCACGACCAGGATCGCATTTTCGTCAACAAATTCATTTATCCGCTGCGCGAATGGATGGGTGACAAAGAACCTATCAAGCGCGGCGACATTGTGGTTCTGCTGTTCCCGCTTGATCCGTCGAAGTCATATATCAAAAGAGTTGTTGGCTTGCCTGGCGAAAAGATCAACATCGAAGACGGAAAGCTATTCATCAATAACGAACAGGTTGATGAACCGTACCTTGATCCCGAATTTCTCTCCAACGATTCGCTTCAGACTCCGAAACAAATTCCCGAACACCATTACTTCGTCATGGGTGACAACCGCCGGAACAGCAGCGACAGCCGTTACTGGGACTTCGTGCCGGAAAAATACATCTACGGCAAAGCGATCTTTCGATATTACCCCTTTACTCCATACGAGCGCGTAGGGAAGCTTGATTGAAGGAGCTAAAGCTTAAGGAATTGGTGCCACGACAGGTATTGGGACAAAGTGTTGAATTAATCGAAGGCGCGGCGGCGGCAAGCTGTCCGCGCTTTCTCATACTTGGGCTGAAAGTTTAGCTGGCGTCTTATGTTCACCAACATTCGATTACTATTTTCATTGCTGTGGCAGCCGCTCGTTGCCATTCGCGCCGTGCGTGATCGAGCGCCCGTTGGTTTTGCCGTTGCCGTGGCGCTGTTGATGACGTGGGTTTATTCGATAGTTGCTGTGGCAATGGCAGGTTACGCTCAGGCTGGAGGGCAGGTCGGGGCGCCGGATTTTGTTTCGCCCGGCTTGAGCAGTCAGTCTTTCTGGATGGCGGCGCTGGTTGGCAACTCTGTGCGAGCATTCAAAACGGCAATCATGATTGTTCTATTTGCCGCCGTGGTTTACTCGCCCTTGCTGATTTTGATCGCCAACCTGTTTGAGCGGCGCGCCAGCTTTTCGTTGATCATTCGCGAAGAATATCCGGCAGTTGTTTCCTGCACGTTGATGTCTTTGGCTTTGTCATTTCTGGTGACGCTGGGGCCGGCTGTGATGATTGGTTGGCAAAGCGCCAGACAAGGCTCGCCTCTGGGATTTTTTGTTTTAATTGCCGTTATTCCACTGCCTGTTTTTGCCTGGTTTATCTCTTTGACTACCGGCTCGATTTTTAACATCGGCTGGGTGGCGGTTTCACTGGTTGTGTTGATCTCGCTTGTGTCGCTGCTGATTTTGCCGCTGTTCGTTGACGCGACTTCGTTTGTTTGCGGTTCGCCGTTTCTCTTGTTGATTTTGGTGTTCCTGCTGCGCGACCGTTTCGACGATTTCATGAAATCTCACCAGTCGCGCCAATCGTTCAGACAGAATTTGCAGGCAGCAACGCTGAATCCGGCAGACGCCTCGGCGCACTACAATCTGGGATTGCTTTACCAGCAACGAGGCGAACACGATAACGCCATTGGTTCTTTCCAAAAGGCGATTGAAATTGATGTGAATGAAACCGACGCGCATTACCAGCTTGGCCGGATTGCGCGTTGGCAAAATCGGTTTAGCGAAGCGATCAAGCATTTTGAAAAAGTCATTGCACAGGATGCGGCTTACAGCCAGTATGAAATCTGGCGCGAAACAGCGCTGGTTTATTACTCGGCAAAGCAGTACCCGGATGCGCTGGAGATGTTCGACAAGTATTTGGAGCATCGGTCTTCTGATGCTCAGGGGCTTTACTGGCGCGGGATGACGCTGCACAGTCTTGGGCGAACTGCCGAAGCAATCGAAGAAATGAGCGCTTGCATTGAATCGGTGAAAACCGCTCCGGCATATAAATACAGAACAGATCGGCAGTGGCTGCATCTGGCGCAGAACTTTTTACGCGAACACCAATCTTGAACCGCGACCACAAGGGAGCGGGTGAACCTAAAATTTCAAATTATTTGT
>JAGNMH010000252.1 GCA_017991275.1 Acidobacteriota bacterium | reverse complement strand
TACCCCCCAAACTTCAATTGGGCAGTAACAATGGCAAGCTATTGCCAATACGGGTATTATAAGGCGCTTCGCATAGAACCATTGCCAGACATTCTCTCATAACAATCTGAAGGAATCTGGCTTTTGCTATTTCTAAAATACACTCTTAATTATTTTTGAACGCTACAGGCAGGCAAAGAAGGCGGGCAGGTATAATTTGGCTATCACTTCATTGTCAGAATTACTTGCCAATGACCATCAACAAACTCGTAAAGGCCAAAACAAAGATGCTTATTTTACTGCGGCACGTTAACCAGCAAGACAACGTTACGACCATAAAACTGACAATCATTCTGCAAAGTTGAGCAATGGTAAAAGAATATCAGCTACTACAAATAGTATCTGTAGTAACTGATTAAAAGATGAGATATCGGTCAAAATTTCATTGTGTAAAAGAAAATTGCTACTTCGTAATGTTACGATGGCTTCAGTTACCTTGCAGGAAATAAGATTGCTCGGAGTGGAGCTTGTGCGTCCCTAAAAGGTCGTGCTTTTTCAACAACTCGAAAAAAGTACGGCGATCCTTTCGGGAGTCTCGCGCGGCTTGGCTTATGTTACCGTTGCTGGCCGATAGCACCTGCTGCAGATAGTTCCGCTCAAATGCTGTAATCACGCGAGCCTTAGCTTCATTAAACGACCCTTCGGCAGATCGCCCCGTCGTTTGGGGTTCCGATTGTAGTTTTAGATTTCGGGCACTTATCACAGGCCCCTCAGCCATGACCACTGCCTGCCGAATCACGTTCTCCAACTCGCGTACGTTGCCTGGCCAGCCGTAATATGTGAGCTTTAGTATGGCATCAGGAGTAAAGCGCATACCTGACCGTCCATAGTCTTGCATAGCAACTGTCAGGAAATGAGATGCAAGCGATGGTATGTCCGTTAACCTCTCGCGAAGCGATGGGAGAGACAACGAAACAATTTTGATCCGATAATATAGATCTTCACGAAAACTCCCTTCCTGTATCTTTTTTCTGAGGTCTTGGTTAGTAGCAGTCAATAACCTGACGTTAGCTTTTTTGTAACTGGAAGCGCCTAAAGGCTTGTATTGCCTGTCTTGCAGAAAGCGAAGCAGTTTAACCTGCGCCAATGGATGAAGGCTATCCACTTCATCCAGAAACAGCGTCCCGCCTTCAGCCTCTGCGATCAAACCGCGCTTTTGTTGCCGCGCATCTGTATAAGCTCCAGGTTCGTGACCAAAGAGTTCGTTTTCAAAAAGTTCTGTCGGAATTGCGCTACAGTTGACCGGGATGAAAGGTCTGCTTACGCGATCACTCACATTATGAATCGCTCGGGCGAACATCTCCTTGCCAGTGCCAGTTTCACCTGTTATCAGGACAGTGACGTCGCAACCAGCCAATCGCAAAATCCGTTTTTTAACGGCGGCAAAAGCAGGTGCCTGGCCTATCACCCGGCTTAGGGCGTGGTGTTCAATTTGCGGCGGGAGCGATTGATCTGTTTTAGGCTCTCGCCGCTTCAAGAGGCGCCGCACGCGCACTAATAACCTGTTTGCATTGACAGGTGAAAAGGAGAAGTCATCTACTTCAAGCGCCAATAATTCCTCATCGCTGAAGGAGCAATCATCGGTAAAACAAACAAGTATGGGAAGCTGATTGCCATCTTTAGCCAGAATCTGAATCTGTTGGCGAAGAGAATGAATGCCTGAGTTCGTGGTTCCTACCAGGATGAGCGTATTTTGTTGATCGGGAGACACATCCGAGATGTCACCAAGAGCTTTGAATAAGACGCAGGTGTACCCACAAGCCTCAAGACAACCTGCAATCAATCGAAGCTGATCAGGTTGAAACCCTAAATCCACGATTAAAATTGAATCAGCCATAACCCACCACATCAGAAAAGAATGACTCTATGTTCTTAGGTGAAAAAGCTTTCGCTCCCCTAATTATTGTGCTTCATTTCATTATGCGACTTGGGAGTTAGGGTCAACCTGACACCGTCTTTTGCTGGCCTCTAGTGAGGTAGCTCCCCATTCGACACTCACTATAAGGTCAGAGGTTCTGCCAGCTAACTCAAACCTAGTACTCCATCAGGTTGATTTTGATGGATAGTGGTGTTGAAACCACAGAACTTAGCTGAAATCGAATCCATCGTTTTCAGCCTGATGGAGTATTAGGCTCGGATCACAAGAATCAAGCCTGCCTTCCCACAAAAGGCAAACCATTACCCAGGAAAAGTCAGCTGTAAACCGGACGCTAGCACCATTGACTAAGGCTGAGCTCAGAGCCTTTACAAACTTGCTTGAACTACCCATAGCCGACCAAATGACCTAACTTTCCAAGTCGCAGGCTCAGAATACTTAAACCGCTTGAGTAATTCTTAAGGACTAAAATAATAGACCTGTCATCAAAAACGGCGTGCCAAAAGACACTTCCCTTATAGCCTTGAGATAATCTTAAACACTTCTACAAAAACCAGTTACGAACCTAATTCATGTTAATTTAGCTACTAGCTCAAGTATTCCTCAAGTGTAGCTATTTACACTAAACCCGTCGTTGAATCTTTTCATAAGACATTAAATCTTTCACCAAAGATTCGATTTGTGACGAAGTGCGACTTACAGAATCAAACTTTAATCTTGCTTCAGGCTGGCAGAAGGAAGAATGAAACTAAATTCCACCAAAATAGCGATACCAGTGGAGACTCCAAGTATTTACAGGCCGAGGCTACTCAATGCATTGCGAGAAAATCTCAACAATGGGAACGCTACAGTCGTAAACGGGCGTGCAGGAACAGGCAAAACCTTGCTTGCAACTGATTTTGCGCGACGCTGTAATCGTCCAGTTGCCTGGTATAAGGTGGATGCACCAGATGCAAAACTATCTATCTTTATCGAATATTTAGTGGCTAGTGTGGCCCAGGCATTCCCGGGATTCGGCGCTAAAACACAAAAGCAGTTTCCAGAAAACGCGGTTGAATTCAGTCTCTCCAAGCTAGTCGAATCATTCATATACGAGTTGGAGAATCAAATGGAGCCGCTGCTCTTGGTGCTTGACGATTTGCACTTGATTTACGACGCTGAATGGTTGTCACCATTTTTTCAGCGCCTGCTTACTTTGCTGCCAGCCGAAGTACACATTTTGATCATTGGCCGCGGCCTGCCACCTGCGCCGTTGTGGCGTATGCGCTCTAAGCATCGCTTATTTGTCCTTAACGAACAGATGCTCTTTTTTAATACACTAGAAGCAGAGGAATTATTTTCCGCTTACGGGCTCAGTTCAAAGCAGGCTCATCTGACACTCGAACTCACGGGAGGACGCGCGAGCAATTTACGCGCTGCGGCAATTCAGGCGAAGGCGGATACCATCATGGATTTTGGATAGCTGTTCAAATGGCAAAAAATTCCAGCTAGACAAATCGGTGAAAAATTTCGGTTGCAGGCGGGGTGCAAATCAGTGTAGAAAATCAGGTGGGATAGCTGAATAATCCGGCAACAGTGATGCTACTCTAGGATATGCACGTGAAATTAACCTCACTAGAATTGCAAAATAGTGGCTGTGACTAATTATGCGATTGTGAACGCGACCAACTGAACTTATACAACTCCCACTTCGCAAAACCATACATCACGTATAGGTTCTTTAAATATTTGAGTAGTAGGCCGACAGGCTAAATAGATTAGTAAAAGGCGAAGGCTGATGATCAATAGCCCATCACATCACCAAGAATGGCCGCGGTCAGGGCTGTCCCGACCACCAATAGAATTGGTAGCGCCCCAGCCTGCCTTCTTCCTTCGCACAAAATTGCTGCCGCCACGGCCTCTGCCCGCTCTTCTATCAAGACCTCGACTTGTCGAGAGGCTGCGTGACAATCTCTCGCGCCCGGTCACACTTGTAACCGCCAACGCCGGAGCCGGCAAGACAACACTTGTGGCTGATTTCGTGCGAGCACACGTTCGCCAGTTTGTCTGGTACCAGTTGGATCATACAGATGCCGATTCGGTGATCTTCCTAAGTTACATAATACATGGAATCCGACAAATCATTCCTGATTTCGGCCAAACCATACTGGCCTATCTACGGCAATCAGCAGGCGAGGTCGGGCAGCATCCGGAACACGCCGTGGACATGCTGCTCAACGAGATACTTGAGCGCGTCGAGCAGCAACTGGTAATCGTATTGGACGATTACCATCACATAGGTGCCGCAGATTCCGTGCATTCGGCAGTTGACCGGCTCCTCGCATACCAGCCCGAAGTTTTACATTTTATTGTTATTTCTCGCGACACACCTCCTTTACAACTGGCGAAGCCGCGCTCACAGGGGGCGCTTTCAACTATTGATCACGACGACTTGCTGTTTATGGATGACGAGATGCAGGGATTATTTCGTCACGTTTTTGGTCTGGACCTTACCTCTGAGCAATTGGTTGAATTCCGCGAGCGGACGCAGGGTTGGGCTATGGCTTTGCAGCTTATATGCCAGGTGGCGCAGCGTAAATCCTTGGCTCGCGCAGATGCACCAGCCGCTCTGCCCAATCTCGGCGAAGTAATCCGACAATCCGAGCGCGACCTCTTTGATTATTTCGCCGAAGAGGTTTTGTACTTCGAACCAGAAAACGTGCGCTGGCTTCTGTTGCGTATCTCATTGCTGGAGCGCATTGATTTGGAGACTTGCGCACAGCTTTATCCCGAATCCGACTACCTGATTATCTTGCCGTCATTGGTGCGCCGTAATGTCTTCGCCACCGTTGCCGGGGATGGTAACAGCGAAGAATACAGGCTGCATCCGCTCTTCCAGAGTTTTTTGCGACGGCGGCTACACTCGGAAATTGGACAGACGGGTGTTATAGCCGAACATGCTCGCGTCGCCACACACTTCCTGGGTTTAGGAAATTGGGAGCAGGCGGCACGACATTTTCTGGTGGCTGATGAGTTTGAGAACGCGGCCAAACTCATCGCAGAAAAAGGACAAGCGTGGATCGCTTCAGGATCGCTCAACTCTCTCGTTGCCCTGCAGGATGCCCTTCCAGACAAAGCAATCGAACATTACCCGCGAGGGATTACCCACCGGGCGGAAGTTTCGCGGCTGCGTGGCGAATATGACGAAGCACAATCCATGCTTCGCCGAGCCACTGTACTGCTGCGCGAACAAGGCGACGATGAAGGCGAAGCTGAAGCTCTCCACTCACTCGCGACAATTGCCAGACGCCGCGGCCAATTCAACGAAGCGTTCGCCCACTTGGACCGCGCTACTGAACTAACAGGAGAGCAGTCGGCGGTTCGCGTCAAATGCGGTAATACGCGCGGATTATGCCTGGTTTCGCAGGGGAGATGGACTGAGGCCGAACAGGAATTCCGCACGGCTTTGCAATCGGCAGAAGAGCAGCATGATGAGCATTACGCCCGTCTGATCGTTCACAATCTGGGTTTGCCGCCAATGATGCGAGGAGATTTCGGTGAGGCGTTGCGTTGGTTGCGCCGCTTGTTGCGAAATGAGGGGAATGCATCTCCTTTGCCTCAGGAGGCAACAGCGCATTTGAACATGGCGCGTTGCCACTTTTATCGTGGGGAATTTGAATCCTGCGAACAGCGTCTGGACCTGGCGCTGGAGTTGTGCCAGACATTCAGCCTGATTGCCGCCAGAGGCGAAACTTTAGAGGCTTACGGCAATCTGTACCGTGAACTCGGCGACGTCTCCAGGGCCGCAGAATATTATCAGCGAGCCGAACGCGATTACGACAAGGCAGGAATTGAGTTGGCACGGCGAGAAATACTGGAAGAGCAGACTTTGCTGAAGCTGCGAAATGGTGAACTCTCAGGCGCACGCAAACTGATTGATCAATTGGTCAACGCGCGCCACGAATTAAAAGAAGAGATGCTCATCCATACGGCGGCGCTTACTCGCGGGCGAGTTCTGATAGCGCAGGGTGCTCACGAACTGGCGCGCCCCGACTTAGAATCTGCTCTCGATTACTTTCGCCGCAACAGTTTTTACTTTTACGAAGCTCAGGCCTGCCTGGAGCTTGCCCAGGTTGATTACTCTGCCGGTCGCGAAGTGCCGATGATGGAACGATTGGGGCGCGCAATGGAGTTAGCGGCACGATACGAATACGAATATTGGCTGAAGCGAAAAGTGGCCGCAACTCCGCAGCTATTTGCATTGCCGGAAGTGATGGAACTGTTGCCGCCAGATATGTACAGCCAGCCAGCCGATCCCATGCCATCAGGCAGGCTTACAATTACAACTCTACAACCCAGCCAGGCTGCTTCGGGATTGATGACCGATCTGACCATCAACTTGCTTGGCCCTGTGGAAATTTACCGAGACCCAAAACGAACATTTGCAGCCGACGCCTGGACGACTCGGCGAGCACACGACATTCTTTGTTTCATTGCCTCACGGCGCCATCGCCGCGCTTCAAAGGACATTATTATTGAAACTTTTTGGGGCGAAACGGATTTGGACGTCGTGTCCAGAAATTTTCACCCAACTGTTTCGCATATTCGCAAGGCGCTCAATAGCAACCAACCATTCAAATTGAATTTTTTGCTTTACCGTGACGGCGCTTACATGCTCAACCCGGAGTTCTCCTACTCGATAGACATCGAAGAGTTCGACCATCTGCTGGCTGAAGGCGAAGCAGCGCGCCGAGCAAGAAAACCAGACCAGTGCGTTTCTTATTTCGAGGCGGCCGTCAAGCTTTACAGGGGTGAATTCATGCAGGAGTGTTACTTTGATTGGGCCGAAGAGCAACAAACTTATTACCACGAACAATACCTTCACATGCTGGAAACCTTGGTCATTGAGGCTCAGCGCGCCGAAGAGTGGTTTCGTTCCTTACATCTGGCTCATCAGATTTTGCGCGACGACCCTTTCCGCGAAGACATCCACTGCCTGGTCATGCGCGCGCACGCCGCACAAGGCAACGGCGTTGCAGTCAGAGACCAATATGAGAATTTACGCGCAATTTTGCGAAAAGAACTCGAGATAGAGCCTGCTGCTGAAACTCAGAAAATCTATCGGCAATTGATCGTGTAACAACTGTTCTATTCGAATCAGGACAGCAATCCATTAAATCACCGGTTGTGACATAAACCATTTGTAACAACCATCTGCGGCCATCTGCGGCCATCTGCGGCCATTTTTGAAAATAGCCAGAATGTTAACCAACCTGAGGAGGTATTCGATGCAAACTCAAGCCATTAATTTCATACTGAAAATACGGCGTTCAACCGCACTGGCGCTGATTATCTCGCTCGCTATCATACCGGCGAAGTCTTTCGGGAATAAGGTGATCGGTGCTGAACGCTTGGCCACAACCGCCACAACCCTGGTCAACACCTTAGCCGCAACCGGCAGCATCGCTCATGCTGATGGCATTACGGCGACTGGCGCTGATCAGGTTGGAATTACAAGAGCCGAGAGTTTGACTGCAGTCGGTTTTTCAGGTTTGACGCTTCTGGGGTCAAGTGGGAGAACGTATCAAGCCAACTCAGTCTTAATCAATCAACCAAATGGAATTGTCGCAACTGGGGCTGACGGAATTGTCGCCACCGGCGCTGACGGA
>JAGNMH010000251.1 GCA_017991275.1 Acidobacteriota bacterium | reverse complement strand
CTTTGGTTTTCAGAATGACAAGTTTGCCTTTTGAACGGGCTGAAGCTTCGTGCAAACGTCCAGCTTGGTAAAGCTCGCGTTCGGTCAGGTTAGTTAGCGCAGCCAGTGCCCAGCGTTCGGCAAAGGCCAGCAAAGTAATGTTGTCCGTGTCGCCCGTGTTGGCTTCGATGTTCATGTTGCGCGGAGTTTTGGTGACAACGGTGAAGGCTTGAACGGCGACATTCCCTTCCTGCAATCGCGGCAGATCAACATGCCCCCAGCTTCCTTTTTGCAGCAGATCACGATTCCACATCAGCGTGTCGGCGTGCAGATCGGCAACCAACAATTTTTTATGCAGTTCCTTCGCCGCTTCAGAAGCCGCGTAAGGCGGCAGATTGATCGTTCGATTCATGTCTTTGCCGACATAAGTCGGCACGAAACCAAAGATGACAATTGCCGCAACCACAACCACGATTGCCAGACCGATGACCAACTTTTTCATTGTTTTCGGGAGCCTCCAGATGATTTGAAACGTGCGGGCAAAATAACATAGCCGCACAGCACACGCATCTTTGCGCTCCTACTAAACCTGGTCAAACCAAAACTTGACACTATAAAACACGTCGGGCAGACTGCCGATTGATGGCTAATCCTGTCTCTTACTTCGCCATCAGTAATCATTCGTTCATCGTCACAGACCAATATCACGGGCGCATAAACTCGTCAGATCAACGATACCTGTCGGTTGCGCGTCCGATTACCACAGAAACCAAGGAGAGTTACCAATGTCCGTCAAAGCATTCGAGCCGAAGTTTATGAAAGTTGGCGTGCTGACCGCCGCTTTGCAGGAACTGACTCCGCGTGAAAAGCGCGATCCAGACCCCGATCTGGCCATCGAAGAATGGGTTCAGTTCGCGGCTGAACTCGGCGTAAATTACATACAACTTGGTTCCGCGCTGCACCCTTCTGAATCCGACATTCCGGCGGAAGCGATGCTTGATCCGACCGCCAACCATCTGGATTTGCGCCAGCCATTCACCAAAGAACGCGGCAACCGCGTCCGCGCCAGTTTGCAGGCCAACAAAGTCGAAATTTCTGAAGTCGGTTATTTCGACAACATGCTTCATCACGATCCGGCGCTGCGGAAAAAGAAACACGATTTCATGCTGCGCGCGATGGACGCGGCGGTTGAATTGAATGTGTCCGCCGTATGCGGATTCGTCGGTCGTAATCAAGCGACAAACATGGATCAGAACTTGTTGGATTTCGAAGAATGGTTTGTTCCGCTGCTGAAAGCCGCCAAAGAGCGCGGATTGGTTTATCGAATCGAACAATGCCCAATGCCCGGCTGGGTTCCCGGCGACAACTGGCACAACAACATTGCCTACACTCCTGGAACCTGGATCGCGCTGCACAAGATTTGCGAAAAACATGGCGTAGGCGACCAGTTCCGCATTCATTACGATCCGTCGCACGCAATTTTGATGGGACAGGACACGCGCTCGCTGTTTCAGTATTTGAAAGACACCGGCTACAACTTCTTGATTGGAGGCTTCCACGTCAAAGGTCAGGTCACTGACGCAAAGGGCGTTTCCGCCTGGGGTTACGGCGGCCAGACTGTCGAACGCGGAGACATGATTAACGGACAGCCTTCGCCAAACGTGGCGGATCATTTGAATGCATGGGCCAAACAAGTCGTGTTGTGCGAACACGAATTGCCCGGCACGGCGAAACACGATCCGCTGGCTTATCTGCAAAACCGCACGGTTGATTGGCTGGATCATCAACTGGCCGCGCGCGAACTCTTGCAACTGGATGTTGAAAACACTTACCTGATCGTCGAGCACGAATATCCTAAAGCTCGCATTCAGGACAAAGAGTTGCTGAAACCTATCCTGCAAGGTTCCATCGCCTTCGCTCGCAAAATTGACGAAGCGGCTGCCTGCATGTTCGCGCTGCAAAACGAAGTGCTGGCCGCGCAGGGCATTCCCGTTCAAGGCGTCGGGCGTGAAGCGTATCGGTCATAAACAATCGGAATCAGTTTGGAGTGCTATGCCTTTGGCATAGCTTTAGTAGTCCTTTGACAGAGAATTCATCTGCCGATCAAAAGGACTACTAAAGCGGTGCCGGAGCCACCGCACTCCAAAGTTGTTCCCACCATCAACAAGGACATCCTTATGAAAAAGCGAAACTTACTTTGGCTGATTGCAATCGTTTTGATCTTTGCGGCTTCGGCAATTGCGCCGGTTTCAAAAGCTTCGGCGCAAAAGAAAATCCGCGTCACTTACATCACCGAATGCAAAGGCTTCAAGCATGGAGTGCTGCCTGAGTCCGAAAAGATTCTGAAAGAACTCGGCGACAAAAACGGCTTTGAAGTCACTGTTTCCCAGGATTCCGCCAGCGTCATCACTGCCGAAAATCTGAAAAACAT
The DNA here is from genome assembly GCA_017991275.1 of Acidobacteriota bacterium. Classification (GTDB taxonomy): domain Bacteria; phylum Acidobacteriota; class Blastocatellia; order RBC074; family RBC074; genus RBC074. The sequence continues at coordinate 5,168 of JAGNMH010000251.1, read as the reverse complement.
AGACGTGCTGGTCTTTTACACCACAGGCGAGCTGCCGTGGTCGGATGAGCAGAAAAAGCTGTTTTTGGATTTCGTCAAAAACGGCAAAGGCTTCATCGGCATTCACAGCGCGACCGACACGTTTTACAAATGGGCTGAGTACGGCGAATTGATCGGCGGATATTTCGACGGACATCCGTGGACATCCAACACCAAAGTCGCCGTGCGCAAAGACGACAAGACTTTCCCGTTGACCAAACAGTTTGAAGATTCGTTTGAGTGGGTCGAAGAGACTTACCAGTTCAAACAATTCAACTCAGCCAACGTCAAAGTCGTCATGAGCATGGACATAACCAAAACCGACATGACCAAAAAAGGCGCGAAAGGCATTCACGCCGTCGAAGGCAACGCCAATATCAAACCCGATTCATTTCCGCTGGTCTGGTATCGCAATTACGGCAAAGGCCGCGTGTTTTATTCCGAACCTGGCCACAACTCCGCGATCTGGAATGATGCTCGTTACCAGACGATGTTGGTGGGCGCTGTGAAATGGGCTGCCAAGCGAACGAAGTAAAGTTGAGCCTGTTTCAGAGCAGTGAAATTTGAATCCAACGAAAGGGCAGGCTGACAAAACCTGCCCTTTCGTATTACCGGATTTAGTTGAAACTGAAGGTTAGCATCACACCCAGCCATTGATCCGACGATCTGCGCCCAAGCGCGTTGGAAAAGCCATATCCGCTGGTTCTGATCGAATAGTATTTTGTCGTCAGCCCGACACCCAGTCCGTTTTCAAACCGATAGCGCACCTGCCCCATCGCATATCCGCCGGTTCCCCAACGAGATTCGCAAACTGTGCAATCCAACTGCGGGCCATCTTCGCCGGAGTTGATGTATTCGTTGTAAGCCCCGAAGGCTCCGCCGCCGCCGACTGAAACCAGCACCTTGTTTTTGCGAGGCGTCAGGTAAACGCGCGCTCCGGCATAAGGAAAGGTTTGTGCGTCGTTTACTTTGACTCCCAATCCCGGAGCAATCGGAATATCGCGGCGTCCGGTCAGGCCTTCAAAGGCCACATCCACGCCGAAATCAATTTGCAGTTGCCGCGCTTTCGGCGGAGTTATCCCTCCGTTGAAGCCAATGGCAAAAGCATTTTCAAACAAACCGCTTTGTCGCAAATCTCCCTTGGGGCCAAAGCCTCCGGCAGATATTTCAAACGAGAAAATGCCAAGTCCCGAAAACACGCTTTTTGATTGTGGCGGAATCGTTTTCCCGGATTCGGCAGCCTCAGTCGAAGTTGTGATTGGAATCGTCGCGGCAGCGTCGGTTTGAGCGATTGCTGGAAAGTTAAGCAAAGTCAAAAACAGCAAGGTAAGAGCAAAGGTCGAATTGATTTTCATGGTTCCTCCGAAACCACACGCCAGGCATGCGGCTCAGTTTGGCGATCGTTGTCGTCAAAGGGGGTTGGGGGGGTACCGTAAATCAACTCGCAGGTCGGCGGGATATTACTTGGTTTCGATTCAGAGTCAATCAAAGCTTGTATTTTTTGCCAGACGCAAATAGAAAGTAAAAGCGCGAACAAAACCATGGCGTCATGCCGTGATTTTGTTCGCGCTCTTTGTGTTTCAGCCATCTGAAAAGCTGCGACGGCTTTTGGATCAGAACGACAGTTTCAGCGCAAACTGAATCTGGCGTGCCGGAAACGTTGAACGAATGGTGCCGAAGCCGCCCGCCGTGCGAAGCGTCCCATCAGCGTTAAACACAATTCCGGTAGCAGTTCCGCTTGGCGTGCCAAAGTTGGTTTTGTTCAGCAGATTGAAGAACTCCGCGCGGAATTCCAGCCTGGAACTTTCGTTGATGACCGGCAGCGCCAGGCTTTTCTGCAAACCCAGATCGAATTGGTAAAACGACGGGCCGCGCCCCAAATTACGCCCGGCATTCCCGAACGGTTGATCCTGAGTCGGCAAACGAATTGCTTCTGTGTTGAACCAACGATCAATAGTGCGCCCATTGGACAACAACGGATTGCCGACCAGGTTTGGGCGCAAGGCAATGCCTCCAAGGAACGTAGGCAGGTTTGCCGTCACAGGTGAAGGCGTGTATCGGAAATTAACCGCCTGACCGCTGGTCATGGTGTTAATGCCTGTCAGATTCCACCCGCCCAAAACTGCGTCTATTGCATAAGGCAGATCGCTTAAAAAAGCCCTGCCTTTTCCAAGCGGCAATTCCCAAACGAAGCTGGTCGTGTTGTTGAAAGGTTGATCGTAAGCGCCAATGCCTCGATCCGCCGCTATGTTGAACAGGTTTTGCGGGGTGCCTGTGTTGCCGCCCGGCTCTTCCAAAACCTGACTGGCGTTGTCAATCGCCTTGGACCAGGTGAAAGAATTCAGGACGTAAACGCCTTTTGAAAAACGACGCTCGAATTTCACCTGCAGCGCGTGGTAGTTCGAATAGGCAGCAGGCAGCGTTGCAGAAATCGAACGGAACCCGGAAATCGGGCGGCGAGCATCCAGAGCCGGGCGCTGAGCGGCTGGCAAAGCCAGTTCCGCTGTGGTCAGCGGACGCGCCTGATTGTAATCGGCCAGCATCAACAGCTTCAGGGCATGATTGCCGACATAGGCTACGTCCAGCAGCATATTGCCGGGCAGTTCGCGCTGAACCGACAGTTGCCAGTTCTGTATGTACGCGGTGCGGGTTTCACGCGGCGTGAACAGCACAACGTTATTCGGCAGGTTGGTCGGGTAACCGGCTTGAGTTGGACGGAAACACCCTTCCGCAAAGACATTACCGGTGCAAAGCGCCAGCGCGGCGTTTTGCGTTACGTTGGCGCGAGTGATTTGAGGGAAGTTCGTCGCCAGCAAATCGGCGCTGCCAATGCGGTTGAAATGCACGTAACCGATGCCGTAACCGCCGCGCAAAACCGTTTTGTCCAGCAGGTTATAGGCAAAGCCAAGTCGCGGAGCGAAGTTGTTGTAATCCGGATCAACCAGCGAACGGTTGTATATCGAACCGTCCTTGGCCTGAATGATGGTTTTGGTCGCCGGATCGAAGTTCGACAACCTGTTGCTCGCTTCGGTGTAAGGCGTGGCGAATTCGTAACGCACTCCCAGATTCAGCGTCAGCCGGTTGTTCACCTTGAAGTCGTCCTGGGCGTAGGCGTAATGCAATCTTCGCTGCATTTCCACCACCAGCAGATTGGCGAATTCGTATTGCGAACGCGCTCCGAAAAAGAAATCAGAAAGATTGAAGATCGTGTTCGCCGACGAGGTGCTGGCACGACTGAACTGGCTGGAATAAGTATCCAAACCCATCAATGGATTGGTGTCTTGCACGTCGGTGTTGACAGCCAGATATTCGTAACCGGCTTTCAGGCTGTGACGGCCCAGTGTCATTGTGTAATTGAATCTGGGGTTGATGGTGAACGGATTCTGGAATTGCGGATTGGTCGCCTGCCTGCCTATTTGCGAAAAACCTGTCACAGTTTGAGTGGTCAATCCGCCCGTAATCGAAGGATCGTCGGGCAGGCCGGTAATGCCATAAAGTTCACGCACGCTCGGCCCTCCGCTCAATGGAGGACGCTTGCCGCCTTCGATTTTTGAAACACCCAATCGCGCTTCAAGCGCCGAACCGTTCGACATGATGTAAGTTGCACCGAAGACCAATTGCTGGTTCAGCACGTTGATATAACCGTTGCCGCCGCTGCCCGACGGGCCTGGAATGCCGGGGCCATTGAACTCATTTACTTTGCGATGGCTGATGCGGACAAATCCATTCAGCTTTTCGCTGAAATGATGATCCAGCTTGATATTGAATTTGTCGTTGAAGTTTCGATTGGTCACCAGTTCGCTGTAATTGCTGGCAAAGTTCGTCTCGGTTTTGCCAGCGATATTCGGGGCGGGCAATTCGCTCAGCACCTTTTTAGCCAACGCGGTCATTGGCACGCGCTGTCCGGCGGTGAAGATGGTTCCGGCTTTGACCGTAGCGCCAGTCGAATCAACGAAGTCATACGGCGCTCGAACGTCACCGGTCAGAATTCCCTGGCGTTGCTGCAAAGTCGGCAGAGTTGAAAAGGCTATGTCCTTGGCCACCTGACGAAAACCTTCGTAATCCAGAAAGAAGAAAGTTCGGTCTTTGATGATTGGGCCGCCCAGGGTGGCTCCGAACTGATTGCGGATCAACGGAGGTTTGACGCCGCTGACAGGTTTGAAAAAACCTACGGCGTTCAGAACCGTGTTGCGATGGAATTCCCAGACGCTGCCGTGAAACTGGTTTGTGCCGCTGCGATAAGCGGCGTTGATCACCGCGCCGCCGCTGCGACCGAATTCCGCGCTGTAAGTGTTGGTTTGGACTTTGAACTCATCCACGGCGTCGGGCGAAACCTGAACAATCTGAGACGAAAAGCCCTGATTGCTGGTTCCGTAGGCATTGTTGTCCACTCCGTCCAGCAGGAAGTTGTTGAAGGTCGCGCGCAATCCATTAACGTTGAACGCAGCCTCGCGTCCGCCGCCAGTTGCCGCGTTGGTCGAAGATTCACGCACGCCCGGAGCCAGTAAAACCAGATTGGCATACGAACGGCCATTGAGCGGCAAACTGACAATCTGCTGTTTTTGGACTACCTGACCGCGCACGCTGGAATCGGTTTCCAGCAACTGAACCGCGTCGGTGATGACCACGGTTTCGGTCACTGCGCCGGGTTGCATAGTCAGGTCAATTCGCTGACGCGCATTGACCGTGACGTTGACTCGCTCCGCCACTGCCGTGGAAAACCCCTGTTTTTCAGAACTGATGCGGTAATTGCCAATCCTGACGTTGGCGAACTGGAAGTTGCCTTCACTGTCGGATTGGGCGTTGACGGCAATACCTGTATCAATGTTTTTCAAAGTTACGGTGACGCCTGGCAACACGGCGCCGGTCGAATCCTTGACCGTGCCCAATACTGTCGCTGTGTCGAATTGGGCGTAACCGGATGCTGTGGCAAACAAAAGCACAGCAACCACTGCGAAAGCAGTCGTCACACCTCGCAAAAAAGATGGTTTGTTTTTCATTCGTTCCCCTTGGTGAGTATTCGTTGTTGAAAAGAGACAACCGGCTTACGACAGAAACCCTGCCGTACCGGAATGACTTTGTGAATGTAAAGGAATGATCTGAGACGATACGCGCGGCAGCTTAAGGGCAACTTAAGTGGCTGTAAAGAG
>JAGNMH010000250.1 GCA_017991275.1 Acidobacteriota bacterium | reverse complement strand
CCATACTGGCGCAATTCATAGGCGGAATTTTGGGAGTGGCGCTTTCGTCGCTGGTTTTGAAAAACACATTGAGCGCGCCGTCGGTGAATTACGTGGCCACGTTACCCGGCAATTTTGGTGTCGGTGTCGCGTTTCTGGCCGAAGCCGGAATTTCGTTTCTGCTGATGACGGTTGTTCTGAATGTCAGTAACAAAATGAAGCTGGCAAGGTACACGGGTTTGTTCGCAGGCAGTTTGGTTATTACTTACATCAGCCTGGAGGCCCCGATTTCAGGCATGAGCATGAACCCGGCGCGAACTTTCGGGTCAGCATTTTCAGCTCAAACCTGGAACGCTCTTTGGATTTATTTCACTGCTCCGCCGCTGGGAATGTTGCTGGCGGCAGAGGCATACGCGCGGCTGAAAGGCACAGGCAATGTGCTGTGCGCCAAGCTGCATCACCATAACAACGAACGTTGCATCTTCAGATGTAACTTCAGTAACTGTTCACAATAACAATGCAGAGCGCGACTCTGCTTTTCCTTGAGGAGGGAGATAACCATTATGTTCAAACGCACGATTTTTCTTAGCTTGTTTGCTTTGGCCACCTTGTTCGTCTCTGCGTCGGCGCAGAATCACAACATGGATAAAGGCACCAAGTTCACGGTTCGCATCGAAAACGTTTCCAGCGCCGATGGTCAGGTAGCCAAAGACGGAACCAAGTGGCCATTCGCTCTGTCGCCTGGGCTATGGGTTTTGCACAAACGCGAAGTCCGTTTGTTCCGCGAAGGCGTTGCGGCTAACGGTGGTTTGGAAGAACTGGCTGAATCGGGCAACCCTGGCGTGCTGGTCAAAAACCTGGAAGCTCGCGGTCACGACGGTATGGACGGTGTGATGCTGCACGGCGTTTTCAACACTCCGGTTGGCGGGAACGGCCCGGCTCCGATTGGCCCCGGTGGCGCTTATGAATTCACTTTTACCGCCGAACCCGGCATGCGTTTGTCGCTGGCGACGATGTTTGGTCAATCGAACGACTGGTTTTATGCACCGAAGCGTCAAGGTGTTGACCTTTTCAAAAACGGCAAAGCTTTGAGCGGCGACATCACCAACGAATTTATGTTGTTCGATGCCGGAACGGAAAAAGACGAGGAACCTGGCGTTGGTCCGAACCAAGGCCCACGCCAGAAAGACCCCAACGCTGGCGAAGCTGAAAACGGCAAAGTGCATCCGGCCAAAACGTCATCTTTCTTCACTCGCAACGGCGAGTTGTTCAAGGTGACGATCACGCCCGATAGCGCGATGGCCAAGATGTAAGCTCACAACAACTGTTTGAATTAACCACAGAGCACTGCGGGATTGTTGAAGATTAGGTCTCCCTTCAGCATTCCTGCGGCGCTCTTTCTTTTTGAAGGGAGAAACTATGAAATCCATATCGAAAAGTTTGATTGTCGCCAGCCTGTTGTTCGCGCTTTCTGCGGTGGCTCAGGCTCAAGTGGCAGAGAAAAAGACTCTGACGCTGGACGGTGCCAAGAAAGTGATTGATGCCGTCAAACAAGAAGCCACGAAATTGAAAGCTCCCGGCGGAGCAATCGCAGTTGTTGACGACGGCGGCAATTTGTTGGCGCTGGAAAGATTGGATGGAACATTCGCTGCCGGTTCGCAGATTTCCATTGGTAAAGCTCGGACGGCTGCGCTGTTCAAACGCGAAACCAAAGCCTTTGAGGAAATCATCAACAAAGGCCGCACGGCGATGACTTCGCTGCCAGATTCGTTCTTCACACCGCTGCAGGGCGGAGTTCCGATTGTGTTGGATGGTCAAATCATCGGCGCCGTTGGTGTCAGCGGAGCGGCCAGCGCCGCTCAGGATCAGGAGCTGGCCGTCGCGGGCGCGAACCTTCTGACCAATCCCGAAGCTGGTAAAGCCTCGGTCAGTTATTTCGAGCGCGCCAAAGTTGACGAGGCATTTGTCAAAGGCGCGGTGCTGTTCGATACCAGCGACAAATACATGGTTCACGCCAGCCACCGCGACAAAGCGGGCATGGTCGAGGTACACGAAAAAGACGCCGACATCATTTACGTGCTGGAAGGTTCGGCGACTCTGGTGACAGGCGGCGAGATCGTCGGCGGCAAGGTCGTCGCTCCCGGCGAAATTCGGGGAACTGAAGTCAAAGGTGGCGAAACGCGCACCATTGCCAAAGGCGATGTGATTATCGTTCCGGCTGGCACTCCGCACTGGTTCAAGGAAGTGCCTGGGCCGCTGAACTATTACGTTGTCAAAGCGCGATAAGCCAAGAATGGAAGACTCTTCCACGAAGACACACTAAGGAGACACGAAGAAAGGCAAAACCGGATTAACAAGATTGATTTCTGATTATGCCAATCCTGAAAAACCTTGTGCATCACGCCGAAGAGCTTCGTGTTCTCTTCGTGTGGCTTCGTGGGAAGAACATGCAGTTGAAGGAGGAAGCTATATGTTTTCAAAAACACAATTGGGGTTGTTGACGGCGCTGGTGGTTGGCGTGCTGACGGCTTTGGCCAGCGGGCAGGAAGTTGTTCCAACCGCCAAGCCCGACGCGACGATCAATTTGGCTAAGGACGAAGGAGCGAAGCTGGTCAAAGGGCAGTGGCGTTACAGCGACACCAAAATCATCGAAGTTGATTTCAAATCGCCCGGAGCTGACAAACAACCAACCGGCGCGCCGAACAGGACTTACGATTACACGCCCAAAGCCGGTCCGGCGGATTTCGACGATTCAACTTGGGAAGCGATTCCGGCTTCGTCGCTGGAAGCGCGTCGTTCAACCGGGCGACTCTGTTTCAACTGGTACCGCATCAAAATCACAGTGCCTGAGCGAGTCGGTGATTTCGATCCGACTGGTTCAACCGTAGTTTTTCAAACCGCGCTGGATGATTACGCCGAAGTCTGGGTTGATGGCGAATTGACCAGATACCTGGGGCAAATGGGCGGTTCGGTCGTTGGTGGCTGGAATGCTCCGAACCGTTTGATCGTTGGCCGGAACGTAAAGCCGGGGCAGCAAATTCAATTGGCCGTCTTTGGCATCAACGGGCCGATTTCAAATCCGCCGACCAACTTCATCTGGGTGCGCGAAGCACGACTGGATTTCTATCGAGGCTCGAATGCTCCGCTTGCGCTGGTTCCCAGCGAGGTCAATGTGCAGGTTGTCAAAAACGATCCGGCGATTGAATCCATCGTTGGTCCAAATCCGAAAATCTTCAAACTGGCCGAAGGCTTCAAATTCACAGAAGGGCCAGTCTGGGTTTCCGGCGATCAAAAAAACAAAGGCCATTTGCTGTTCAGCGATCCGAACAGCAACGTGATCTGGAAATACACGCCGAATGGTAACGAAGCAGGCAATCTGGAAATCTTCCGAAAACAAAGCGGATACAGCGGCGCAGACATTGCCGAATACGGTCAGCCAGGGTCGAACGGTTTGACGCTGGATGGTCACGGGCAATTGACAATCAATCAGCACGGCAACCGCCGAGTTCTGCTGATTGAAAAATACGGCGGAGAAACCGTGCTCGCCGATAAGTTTGAAGGCAAACGGCTGAACAGCCCGAACGATCTGGTTTATAGCTCGGACGGGACATTGTTTTTCACCGATCCGCCGTTTGGCCTGCCGAAGTTTTATGACGATCCGCGCAAAGAGCTTTCGTTCAGCGGCGTTTATTCGCTTCGCAAAGGCAAGCTGCAATTGCTGACCAAGGAACTTTCAGGCCCGAACGGCATTGCGCTGTCACCTGATGAAAAATACCTTTACGTCGGCAACTGGGACGACAAGAAAAAGGTTGTCATGCGATACGAATTGATGGCTGATGGCACGGTCAAAAACGGAGTGGTGTTTTTCGATATGACCAGCGCACCCGGCGAAGACGCGATTGACGGCATCAAGGTGGATCAAGCTGGCAATCTGTATGTTTCAGGCCCCGGCGGACTTTGGGTAATTTCGGCTGAAGGTAAGCACTTGGGCACGATCATCGCCCCCAAGCATGTTCACAACATGGCTTGGGGAGATGAAGACGGCAAAACTCTTTACCTGTGCGCTCGAAGCGGGTTGTACAAAATGCGACTGAACGTTGCGGGTGTTCGTCCAGTGGAGATGGCCAAGAAGTAGTTTGTTATTTTTCAGCTTGAAGGTTGGCAGAAAAATAGAGGCAGAAATGGAGTGAAAACATTTTTGCCTCTATTTGTTTTACCCGATTTTGATGCCGATGCTTTCCAGAAACTTGGTTGGCTTTTCTCCGCCTATCAGCGCGAAGACGTAATCGTTTTGAAATCGCTCGGTTTCTTTGGCTGTTTCCGGTTTGCGTTCGCGTGCGCTCATCAGAACGACTTCGGTCGGCGTGATTTCCTTGATGGTCTGGCCGAAATAAGCGGTGATCTTGTTTTCATCAATGCATTCGTAAACCAACATCTTGTTCCCGAGTTTCAAATCGCCCTTCAGATTGCTGCGAATAATCAGTGTTACCGTGTTGTCGCGCCAGCCTGTGATTTTTGTTCCGTCGTCGGAACGGTAAGCGGCCAGGTCAACTGCGGCTTCGATGGCTGAATTTCCTGCGCCGACGACGACGATTTGTTTGCCGCTGAAATCATTGGGGTCAGTCAATTTGTATTTGACCTTGCTGTCTTCAAAAGCGGGACGTTGCTTCAGCTTGGGAACGTACTGCTGGCCGCAATTCAGGCAGAAGCGATTGTCGCCGATTCGCTTGTCGCCGCATTTGTTGCAGAACGCAGGCATGATCATTTCAGTCGCCGTTACCACGACTTTTGCATCTTCGCCGGGAACGTTCAGCTTCATCGGAGTGCCGCGATTTCCGATAGCCAGAATCACACGGCGTGCGCTGTACTGCATTTTGCGTTTGGATTTGTCCTGGTCGGTTTCGATGATGAAGCTGTCGCCAACGGCTTTGACGCTTTTACAGCTTTCATATTCGTTAATGGTCAGGCCGTTCGATCTGATGGTTTCCATCCAGGAACCAATCATGACTTCTTTTGTCGCGCCGGCTCCGGCCAGGTTGATTCCACCGTTGACTGGCTTTTCCACAGGATTGAAGTAAACGTATTTTCCGGCCTGATAAGTCTGTTGAATTGTGCCTACGACCTGATCCTGTTCGATGGCGATGTATTTCAATCCTCGCTGTTTGGCCAGTGCTGTCGCAGACAATCCTGCCGGGCCGATGCCGATGATTGCCAGGTCGTAATCGGTGTTGCTGTTTAGGCCGGCGTGCTTCAAATCTTCAACGATGCGATCAATAACTCCGCCACCTTCGTTGATGGCGTTTTTGATCAGCGGAACTCCAGACACATCGCCGATCAGGTAAACACCTGGGACGTTCGTCATAAACTGCTGATCGCGGTTCGGCACTTTGCGTTCCGGGATGACTTTGGTCGTGTTGACCACGATGCAGGATTTCGGCACGGTCGGGCATTCGACCTGGCAACTGGTGTCGTCCATGCACTGTTCAATCGCAATCGGCGTAGCCTTGCCGTTGACGATTGCCAGCACGCTGTGTGGACAGGCGTCAACGCAGGCGTGACAACCTATGCAAGTGGCGGTGTTGATTACCGGGTGAGGGTAAGGCGGCCCGTCAGGATCAAGCGCCGAACCAAGTGATTGAGGCAACGCCCTTGTTTGCCCTTTTGGCACGGCAGGCTTCATTTCGGCTTCGGCCATTGCTTCGATGACCTGTCGCCGGTGACGCAAAGTGTCCGAAGCGACAAACGCCAATCCGGTGGCTCCGACAAGCAGAATCAACCCTAACCATCCCATAGGCGGAACGGCTCCGAAGTTGACCGTAAAGCGCGAAACGAATGCAATCACCAGCACCACGGCGATCAACAATAAAGAAATGACAAGTTGCGATCTTTTCATAACCCGGAAACTTTCGTTAGTTGAAAAACGGAAACAGCACTCTCAGTTCGGCCTTGTCCGGTCTGCGCCCGTATTCGCAAATTTCAAAGGCTTCGGCGTATTGGACTTTTGCTGCTCGATCCTTGCCGTACCACTCTTCCAGGTTTTTGCGGTACTTGTCTGCGACATTTTTCTGACGATCAACGAATCGTTGACGAACTGCGGCCCAGCGTTCTTTTTGTTTCGCCGGATCGGTTGAGATCAAATCCGCCGAGCCGTTCGCGCCGCCTTCGTAAAACTGCGAAGCCATGCCTAACAAACCATCCAGTTTCTTTTCCATCACTGAATCAACGTCCACAATCACGTCGACCTGGAATGGGTTCGGTTTTTCGAAACGGTCGGAAAAGTACATAAAGACAGGATTGTTAGTCAGGTGCGGAACGTCCGGAGCGTAGTTCGGAACGGTAACCATGTAAGCCGCATCCTGCACCAGCACACCTGTGTAACGGTGGTCGGGGTGGTAATCATTCGGGCGATGACTGATGACTATGTCGGCTTTCCACTGGCGAATCAGTTTGGTGACGGCTTTGCGGTTTTCCAGCGTAGGCATCAATTCGCCATCGTGGTTGTCCATGACCTCGACGGTAGTGCCCAGAATCTTTGCCGCGCGTTCGACTTCGACTTTGCGGCGTCTAGCCAGCGGGCCACCGGCTTCGCTCCAATGTCCGACATCGCCGTTGGTGGCGGCCACCAGTTTGACTGCATGACCTTTTGCCGCCCACAGAGCAGCCGTGCCTGAAACGCCGATTTCAGCGTCGTCGGGATGAGCGCCAAAGCAAATGATTCTGAGTTGGCGCTGAGCCGAATTCGCCGGTCGCAGGCAAGTGACTGTGGCCAGCAGGCAGTAAACCGTGAGTAGTAAACAGAGTTTGCGAATCATTTTTTCCTCCAAAGTTTGTAGTCCCGCCTTTAGGCGGAATCTTGTGGTTGCCGAAACCTTCCGCCTAAAGGCGGGGCTACCTGCTTTTCAACTTTTTATCTTTCCATTCGCCGCAGGCTGGTGCGAAGTTCTTTCTCTTCGCCATGTTGCGCGTGGCAGGAAACGCAAAGCGGGCCGCCTGCTTGAGCGCTGTTCAGAAATTGTCTGCCCCGATCGGCGAAGAAAGATTTTGCGCTTTCATTCTCGGCGTTGGCGATAGTCGGGTCAGTGCCGTGGCAACTGGCGCACGAATCACGCACGCCTTGAGTTAATGAGACACCTTCAAATCCTGCGACGTGGCAATCCGTGCAATTGCTGCGACCTTGCTGCCGTCCGGCCAGGTGAATCAGATGAAAACGATCTTTTTTGCTGAACTGGGTTGGTGAGCCTGGAAGTTCTTTACGAGTCCATTCCGCCTGTGAAATCGGCGTTTCAACCCAATCGCCGCCTTCGGGCTTCGGATAACCGAACGATCCTCCGTGGGGTGATCTCAACTCCTGCCGTGAAAGCGGGGAAACATATCGGCTGCCGTCACGATGGCAACCGGTGCAAGCCAGATTGGCAACCAGCGCCGGACTGAAATTGCGTCCTAAGTGCTCGGTATGACAGGAGATGCAGGTCAACCCGGCTTTCGTGTGTTTGTCTGAAACTTCCGAATGAAAAGCAGATGTTGAGTGGCAAGCCGCGCAGTTTTGATTTAACGACGCTTTGACCGAATGGCAGGTCGTACAAGACGACGAATTCGGGTTGAGCG
>JAGNMH010000249.1 GCA_017991275.1 Acidobacteriota bacterium | reverse complement strand
TTCGCCGAAAACCGGAATCGGCTCATTTCGCAAAGCTTGATTGATGAACGTTGGAACGACTCGGCCATCGTTGACTCGGTTGCGCGGGCCGTAAGTGTTGAAGATTCTGACGACTCGAACGTCAACCTGATGAGCGCGGTGATAAGCGTAAGTGATCGCTTCGGCAAAACGTTTGGCTTCGTCGTAACAACTGCGCGGGCCGTTAGGATTGACGTTGCCCCAGTAATCTTCTTGCTGCGGATGAACCAACGGGTCGCCGTAAACTTCAGAAGTCGAAGTCAGAGCAAACTTTGCGCCTTTTGCCTTTGCCAAACCCAGCGCGTTGTGAGTTCCCAGCGCGCCAACTTTCAGCGTTTGAATGGGAAATTCCATGTAATCAATCGGGCTGGCCGGACTGGCGAAGTTCAAAACCCAGTCCAGCTTTCCGGCGACGTGAATGTGGTTGCTGATGTCGTGGTGAATGAACTCGAAATTTGGGTTCGAGCGGTGATGATCCACGTTCGCCAAATCGCCAGTCACCAGGTTGTCCATCGCAATGACTTGATGGCCTTCGGCAATCAAACGGTCAGCCATGTGGCTGCCAATAAACCCGGCTCCGCCGGTAATCAAAATTCGCATTTTGCTATCGTCCTATTCCTCTGTATTTGAATCCTGCTGATTCGACCGCTTCTGGATCGAGCACATTCCGCCCGTCCACCAAAACCTTTGTGTGCATGACTTCGCCGACTTTTTCCAGGTCAAGATACTTGAACTCTTCCCATTCAGTAACGACAACAATGGCGTCGCAATCTTCAGCAAGGCTGATGGCATCGGCGGAGTATTCAATCTTCAAGTCGGGATATTGTTTAGCGCAGGCTTCGTTGGCAATCGGGTCGTAAGCTTTGACGCGAGCGCCCATCTCCAACAGTTCGCTGGCGATTTCCAGCGCCGGAGCGTCCCGGATGTCATCGGTTTCCGGCTTGAAAGCCAAACCCAGCAAGCCGATGGTTTTGCCTTTGATGATTTTCAGGACTTCCTGCAATTTCAGCACGGGCACATGGCGCTGACGTTTGTTGACCGACACGGTCGAACGCAGCAGTTCCGGTTCGTAGTTGTATTCGTTGGCAATATCAATAATCGCAGAAACGTCTTTGCCAAAACACGAACCTCCCCAACCGACTCCGGCGTTCAGGAATTTGGGGCCGATGCGACTGTCCAAACCGAAACCGCGAACTACTTCCTTGATGTCAGCGCCGACTCGTTCGCAGATGTTGGCGATTTCGTTAGCGAAGCTGATCTTCGTCGCCAGAAACGAATTGGCCGCGTACTTAATCATTTCCGCCGAAGCCAAATCCGTTGTCACCACTGGCACTGCCGTAAAGCCAGCAGCGCGTGGGGCCGAAGCCGGAGGCACAAAAGTCTGTTCGACTATCGGTTCATACAACGCTCGCAATCGTTCGGCGGCGTAACTGTCGGTGGCTCCGATGACTATGCGGTCAGGGTAAAACGTGTCGGCGATTGCCGACCCTTCGCGCAAAAATTCCGGGTTCGAGGCGACCAGAAAAACATCTTCGGGTTTGGTTCCATTCGATTTGCGGCTGGCAAAAGCGGGATTTTCCTGCAAGCCGTCTTTGACCAGCATTTCCACCCAGTTGCCGGAACCGATTGGCACAGTGGATTTGTTGACTACGATCCGGCGGCGTTCGCAATCCATCGCACGACCTACCGATTGAGCGACCGCTTTGACGTAAGAAAGGTCAGCTTTGCCTGTGGGCAACGGCGGAGTGCCGACGGCGATAAAAACGATTTCGGAGGCATTGACTGCCGCGTTCAAATCGGTTGAAAAACGCAGATTGCCGCGTTGAATTCCATGTGTAATCAGCTGATCCAAACCTGGTTCGTAAATCGGCGACTTGCCTTTCCGCAACATCTCAATTTTGCGCTCGTCAATGTCCACACAAACGACCGACCGCCCCAGATAAGCCAGACAAGTACCGGTCACCAGGCCGACATACCCGGTTCCTACTACACAAACTTCCACAGATTGCCTCCTTCAGACTTAATGCTATTGCTTCGGGGGGAGCCACCTTCGAGATAAAAATTCCATACGCGCCAGTTATGGTAAGCGTCGGCGCGGCAGGCGCGAGAATATAACAAACCGGTTGGAGCCTGTCATCACTTTGAATTTTGGGAGTGCTGCCTTCTTGGCGCAGCTTTGGAAGCCCTTTCTGATGCATGTCCGTTTCGTTGCACCAAATGTCCGCCAACAAATTCGACTTCCAAAGCGACGCTGAGAGCGTCGCACTCCAAGCTGAACTTTTGCCTTTTGTTCGGTGATTCTCTACATTACGTCCAGCTATCCCAAAGCATAACTTTGCAGACTGAAAATCAATCGGCGGCGTCAAAGTCGTCGCCTGGAATTCGATCAGGCGGGAAACGAAGCAATGATCGGCAGAATTATCGGAAATTATAGAATCACCAGCGAACTGGCTCATGGCGGAATGGGAACGGTTTACCGTGGCCAACATCTTCACCTGCCGCGCGAAATCGTCGTCAAATCAATTTTGCTCGGAGCTTTTTCGCCGTCTGCACAATCCCATCTGAAAGCCCGTTTCCGCCGCGAAGCTTACATTCAATCTCAGTTGGATCATCCAAACATCGTTCGCGTTTACGAATTCTTTGCCGCCGAAGACAATTACTATCTGGTGATGGAATACGTGCCGGGAATGACTTTGCGCGACCTGCTGGCACGGCAAGGAACTCCGACTCCTTCGCAAGCCGTTTACCTGTGCAAACAGGCGTTGTCCGCGCTGGAGTTCGCGCACAACTTCACCTACGTTGATGAATCCGACCTTCACCACACAGGCATCATTCACCGTGACATCAAACCGGCAAACATGCTGCTCGACAACAAGGGCAAACTGAAAATTACCGACTTTGGCATAGTCAAAGTTATGGGCGATCAGACGACAGCCGGAATGACTCAGACTGGCTTTCACCCCGGCACGGTCGAATACATGTCGCCGGAACAGTTGCTGGGTTTGGATATTGATGTGCGTTCGGATTTGTACAGTCTGGGCGTGACGTTTTATGAAATGTTGAGCGGGCGGTTGCCGTTTGAGCGTTCAGCCACAGGTTCTGATTGGGAAGTTCGCAAAGGTCATATCGAAGTTCCGCCTCCGCCAATTCTGGAATTGCGCCCGGAAATTCCGCCGACGCTGGCCGCCATCATCATGCGTTCTCTGCAAAAAAGCCCGAATGAGCGTTATCAATCTTCGGCTGAGTTTATGGAAGCATTGCATTTTCACGAACGCACTGTCGGTGAGCTTCCAACAAAAAGCTCCAGTGGCAGACTGACCAAACCTCTGATAACCGCAATAACGGGTCACAATGCTGCAACGTTACTGGACACCAAACCGACGTCAAAATCGTTTCCGTCTTCGTCTGCTAATTCAAAAGGTGAGGAGGCCGAAACGATTCCGCTGGCAAGGTCCAAAGCTGACAAACCAGCTAATCCGGTCAATCAAACGGATTCAAGGAGCACGCCTAAGCAATCTTTCTCCGTCAATCTTGCTCCAACTGATGATGAGACGATCATCTCAGTGCGGCCAAAATCTTCCAGGAGCAAGTTTGGGTTGATTGCCATTGTTTCTGTATTGATGGTGGCAGCGGCTTCTGCTGGCGCATTCTTCTTTGCGGATAAAAAAACCAACAGTGAAAACAATCTTTCCGCGCAAGTTGGAGTTTTGCCTTCCGAATCACCAAGCCCGACAATAACTCCAAAACCCATTGCCAAACCAAAACCGACGGCGAATTTACCTGCCGCCACAGCGAGCGCTCCGACGCCTACTCCAAGCATGGCTGAGCGCGGCGGTGCGATGTTGAATCAGGCCAAAGCCCTGGAAGATCGCGAACAGTATTCCGAAGCCATTGCTAAATATCAGGAATATCAACAGTTGAACCTGGATTCAGCCGAAGCCAGTCTGGTCAGCAGCAAGTTACAACAGTTGACCATCCTTTCCAGAGTGTTGGGTCTGGCTAAAGCTGATATGGAAGCCAGACGATACAATGCGGCCCTGGAAAAGTATCGGCAGGCGCTAAGAGTAAAAAGCAACTCCGCAATCGCCCAAGCCGGCGAGGCTGAGGCTCGCGCAAAGATGGCGACGGAAATGCCGCAGGTGCGGGTTGACCGACCTGAGCTTCCTCTTCCTGGTCAAACCCAGAAGCCAAACCGCAGACGAATGCCGCCAACGCTAAAACGAGCCTCTAAACCAGATACGCCGCCCGACCCAGAAAAGCCGCTTTAGAAAATTTGATACTCGTTACTTCTTCAACAGGTCACGAATTTCAGTCAGTAAAGTTTCTGTTACCGGTGGCGGCGCAGGTGGCGCGGTCGCTCGCATGCGGTTGTAAGCCTTGACGATCAGAAAGACGACAAACGCGATGATCAGAAACTCAATCGCCGTTTGAATGAAGTTGCCATACTTGATTGCTACTTCAGCAATTTTGCCGTCATCGCCTACTTTTGAACCGATGACAAGCTGCAAACTTTTGAAATTAACTCCGCCCAAAAGCTTGCCGATTGGCGGCATCAACAAATCATCAACTATTGACGACACTATCTTGCCGAACGCTCCGCCGATGATGACGCCGATGGCTAAATCAATGACACTGCCTTTGTTGATGAACTCTTTGAATTCGTTCCACATACAATTTTCCTCCTGATGAAAAGTTTGGAGTCTCGCCCTTGAACGGAATGGTCTGATTGTTTAGACCTTCCGCCCGAAGACGTGACCACATTTGGATGATCAAAATTTGGCGTGCATTCCTTTGCGAGCTTGCGTGTAGATGGCTTCCATCCTCCGCTCGACTTCTTTCGGCTCGGCGTAATCCGCCAAATGACCGTAACCTAAATCGAAGCCTTGCTGCTTTAACCCCTCAAGTTTCTTCAATCCCTCGGCTTGCAGCGTTTCCTGACTGCGCGTATCGCCGCCCGCCTGGGAAAATTGCGAATAGAGCTTTGCCGTCGTCACCGAATTCGCCGCCGGCAGTCCGTTGCCGTTGATGACGCCAAGCTCTTTCAATCTTTGGTTCATCGCCCAGGTGATATGTTTGCCAGTCAAGCGTCGCAGTGCCGGATGTTCACGGAAGGATGTAGTCAGATGACCCAGCAACAAGTCGGCGTTCCCCGCAATGGAATTCAAAAAAGCCGGTGAAGCCTGCTCGGCGATTTGCGCCGTCAGTTGTCTCAAAGCTGTTGGCTCAATGCCCGATTGAAAGGACGCGCAAATATCCAGCCCGACAGTCAATCCATGCAGCTTGGCCGTGGCAACGCTTTCCAGACTGGCGCGCAGCATCTGGTCGCCGGAACGAAATGCCTGCTGACTGTTCAAACCGACCAAACTGCTGACCACAATCCAGGCTGGCTCAACTCTCTGTCGTTCCAATTGTTTTTTCAGACAACGCGCAAAGCCGAACGCACGAGATTCCAGCGTTCCCATATCAACGCCTTCGGCGGCATTGCCTACAAGCTCTGATCCCTGCCCTGTCTCGAAACACAAGCCGTCAAAACTCGCAGCCAATTCCATCAACTCGACGGCATCCAGTCCGGTCATAGTCTTCAAAGCTTTCGACGTTCCGGCCAGACTTTGAAATGCAACATCCAGCTTCACCCGTGAACGAATCTCCGCTTGGGCAGCGATTCCTGTCATCACGCAATATCGCGTCGGCAGGTTCAAATCTTCGACAATGTGTTGCAGTAATTGCACCAAACGAAAGGTGGATTCCTGATCGTTGTAGGCTGGAGTCAGCGCCAGCAAAACGTCGCCACATCCGTAACTCAAACCTTCCAGTATAGAAAACAAAATCTCTTCTTCGTCTTCGCCGGGACTATTGGCTTGAATGCACGCGCCAAGATGCTGCGGCGAGCCGACTGTCAGGGTTTCGTCAGGGAATTTACCAGGCAATGGATTGAAAACCGTATGATTGATAGCCGCCAATTCCTTGTTGGTCATCAGTTTGATTATGGCTGCAATCATTTCCGAAGACAGACTGTCGCGGTAACGCTGCCACCACATTTCCGCGCTGCCGCTGGCCAGCAGCATACGCTTGGCTGTTCCTATGCTGAGCGAAGAAAGTTCGCGCACCAGGTTTATATCCGCGGAACGCGCCAACAATTCGCTCAATCCGTCTTCGACAAAAACAGTTTTGGCTATGTCGCCCAATCGCAAATTGGCCAGCTTGCGCCGGGCTTCGACGCGCGTTTGGTCATCTCGCGTGCCACCAACGACCAAGTCTCCTTCCTTGAATTCGCTGGCAAGCGCAAAGATTTGCAGCAGTTCCTGACGGTTCATCTGCTTCTCCACAGACGCGCATACACAGACAGGCCAATGGCAACTGCTTAGCGCTTATCTGATTTTGAAATGTGCTTTCGCTACCTGACTAACTATGCTCGAACGTGGGCGAAGTGTAGCCCAAGTGGCTGAAAGTGGCGATAGTGGAACGCCCAAAGTCGTTATTTTTGATAAGTTTGACTGCTCTGTGAAGCTGTGTACACTTTGCCACACCTTTTGCTTGAATTCGTTTATGACAGAGTTTCGTAAACGACTCCGTAAACAAACAACCACTGTCAGAAGAATGGAAAAGGGGAAATTACAATGAAAAAAATGCTCCGAATTGCTCTCTCAGTTTTTGCCTTCAGTTTGTTCAATGCTTCAATCGCTTCAGCCCAATCAACCGACAGCACGAATTCGATTTCCACTTCACAGCAACTGTCGCGCGCGCTTGGCAGCCTGCCATTAGTTAGGGCGGCAAATGGAGCGCGGTCGCAAATTTCCGGCACGGGCATCAAAACCGAATCGCGCGACCGTAACGCGCCGAGGCGTGAAAATCTGCAAGCCGTCGAATTTGCAGGCGGCCACGTCAACGCACTGATTGGAGGTTTTGAGCAAGGCGCGGGCTTCGGCTTCGGAGCTGAACTCAGCACAGCCGACAGCATTCCCGGAATCGTCTTTCGAGCCAAGCTGCTGACTTCGACCAAGTTTTATCGCCGCGTCGAGGGCGAGGCTTACATCCCAAAAGTTTTCAGCGAAAAGACTCACGCCAGTATCTGGTTCAACTACCTTTACCGGTCGCGCGATAATTTCTTCAACATCGGGCCTCGCTCACCGGAAACGCCTGAAACCAATTTTGCCGCCGAAGAGCGTAGCTACAACTTTTCGCTTAGCCACGACATTTTCAAAGATTCCCAAATCGGCGTTTATGCTCGCGTAGCCAATTCCGCCGGTTATCGTGGCGAAAACAAAGACGACATTCCGATTGACACTCTCTTTTCAGGGCGACCAACCACTTCACCAATCACGAGGTGGCTGCCCGGATTGAACACCAACTCCAAGATTTTTTCTTATGGTGTGTTCGGCGAATTCGATCTTCGCAATAACGAACACGGCCTGACCCAGGGCGGTTACGGTTACGTTCGGCTGGCTTCGCACGAAGGATTGAAGAACGAAATTTTCTCCGATTTCGGCTGGAACGAAGTCGAACTAGACGGGCGCGTTTACATCAAGCTGGGAAGCGATTCCAGTTCACTGGCATTGCGGGCTTATTCC
>JAGNMH010000248.1 GCA_017991275.1 Acidobacteriota bacterium | reverse complement strand
GCTGGAGATTACTGGTGGCGCCGACTTTGCCGAAAACTTTGATGTCAGCACCGCGAGCGGCGAGGCCGCAGTGATGAACGTAGAAGCAGGAATGGTGGTCGCGATTGACCCAATCAATCCTGGGAAATTAACGCTCACCATCCAAGCGTATGACCGCCGGGTCGCAGGAATCATCAGTGGGGCAGGTGGCGTTAATCCAGGAATGAGAATGAGTCAGGCAGGAACACTGGCCAATGGCCAATATCCGGTTGCGCTGAGCGGACGCGTTTACTGCTGGGTGGACGCAACGCAGGGCGCGATTGAGCCGGGCGACTTCCTGACAGCTTCAAATACACCAGGCCATGCGATGAAAGTGATGGATTCGGCCAGGGCACAGGGAACGATCATTGGTAAAGCAATGACTGGGTTGAAGGAAGGCAAAGGACTGGTGCTGGTGCTCGTGACACTGCAATAAATAATTAGTGGCGGCCCATCGCTTGACTGCAGTGGGCTGCCATCCTGGCTACTATCGTTGCTAAAAGGAGCTTCGTGATGAATAGAAAGTTATCAAAACAACCTTCGTCCGGTATCAGGACGATGTGCAGGCTGGCCAGTTTGCTGGTCGTGTTATTTGCCATTGTCGGCGAGATCGGGGCAATCAAATCCCAGGCGCAGACTGAAACGCTGAAACCCAATCAAAGTCAGACTGATCAAGTGCTACCAAAAAAGAACAACCTCACGCCGGGCCACAAGATCATTGAGGGCGATATGCAGGTCCCTAACACTTACGCAAAGGGATCCAACTTTGAAATCAAACAATGGCCAGGCGGGGTCGTCTATTACATCTTCGATGACAAGGTGCTGCCAGCGAATCGCCAGATCGCGCGGGACACGATGACAGAATGGTCAGAGGCAACGAAGAAAGTTTCTGGTGCGGACATTCTCGAATTCAGGGAAGAGGTAGGCTACATTGGGCCCTATCCAATTTTTATCGAGATCCAAAATTCTGACGCGAGTAATTCAAAGGTTGGCATGCAGCTTGGCGGACAGACCATGAATATTTCTGCTTGGAAGAAGTTCTTAATCGCACATGAGCTTGGGCACGCGCTCGGCTTATTGCACGAGCAAACTCGTGGGGATCGTAATGATTTTATTGAGATCGTCACTGACAATATCAATATTCTTGAATTGCATAATTTCGGGGTCGTGCCTATCTCAGGCAATGATAAGCTCAGCAACGCTTTTTATGGCCCCTATGATTTCGATTCGGTGATGCATTACAGCGAATGCACCTTTTCAATCAGCACCAAATGTCCGAATGATCCGATGTTGCGTGATGGTGGCATTACAATAAAAGTGAAAGATCCTTATCGGGATTGGCAGAAAAAGATCGGAATGGGTACACATTTGAGTTCTCTTGACAGTCTTACCGTGTCCCTGCTTTATGCGCCCAGCAACACGCGCTTTGTTGACGCCGCTAACACACTGCCATTCCCATTCTTTCAGAATGGCAGTTTCTTGTTTCCTTTTCAGAACCTTTCAACGGGTGTCGAGGATACGCCTGCCGGAGGAACATTGTGGATTCAACCTGGGATATACGGAGATGTCAGGGCTTTTAACAAACCGATGAAACTGAGAGCGCCACTCGGCGGCGTGAAGATCAATCCAGGTAATGGAGTTGCAGCAGGTACGCCGTGACGGCCAACGCTCTGGGGCGCAAATTCCTAGCGAGACTTTGAGTATGCAAACTACGGTGGGAGAACTTAAGGCTTATTGACCTGTCAGGTTATTTTGCTCCGTAAGACGAAGCGGTCAAAAGAGTCACGAACATCAAGTCCGTGACTCTTTTGACAGGCGAGAGCTTCAAGTTAAAAGCCAATCTCTCAGCCCAGCGCGGCGATTGTTTGCGATAGGCTATCAGCATCATTGAACAGACTGATAGCCGCTATGCCTGTCGCTCCGAGTTCAAGCGGCTGGTGAAAGTTTTTCAGATTGATTCCACCAAGAGCGAGGACTGGCATTTCAATGGCTTGGCAAATTTTGGCGAATCGTTCCAGTCCGAGCGGTTCGCCGAATTCGCGCTTTGATGGAGTGTCAAAAACTGGCCCGCAAACTATGAAATCAGCGCCCCCGTTTTGGGCAGTTTCGGCTTCTGCCAACGAATGAGTTGAAACGCCGATCAAAAAATCCTTCAGGCCTTTTTCTTCCACAACCCGACGAACTTCAGCGGCAGGCAGCGACGATGCTCTCAAATGAATACCGTCGGCTTTTGCCGCAATCGCCACATCCAGCCGATCGTTGACCAGAACTTTGGCTCCGTGTGGTCGTGCAACGGCAATCGCTTGTCGTGTGAACTCAGCCAACGATTGCGCGCATAAGTCCTTTTCCCGAACTTGAATCAATTGACAGCCAGCGGCAGCGGCCTGGCGAATTGCCTCGATTTGCAGTTGGTTGATTTCGTGAGCGGTTTCAGTTTTGCGGAGGAAGGCTTGGCGGTTGGTGATCAGATAGAGAAGTGGTTTGTGACGCCGCAGGTTCAACATAGCCAGTCTTTGCATCGTTTGCCTGTGGCAGGTTCGATTTTTCACTCATAGAGTTTAGTTGGGTGACGCTTTCGCGGAATCTGAACATCTCGTAAATGCCGGCCAGGATATTCAAAACGCCAATGCCGGTGACGGCTCCGCGAACTGCTTTGTGAGTCAGAAAAGTTGCCATCCAGGGCGCATGTAGTTTGCCGATGATGAAGTAAAGAAAAAAGTTGTCGTGCCACCACGGTGACCACGGCAGGATCAGAAGCAAAATGCCTATTTCGAAACTTACGACAATGTAAACAATGACAGTGATTTTGGCTGACATCAAATTTTAGTTCTCAGCTTTCAGTTCTCAGCTTTCAGTTCTCAGCGGGAATAAATTTCCTGCGAGCAGTTATGATTGCGAATTTGAATTTGGAATTTGCGTTGCTTCAACGCGCGGCGAGCATAACAGCTAAGAAAAAGTGCCGCAACGGTTTGCCGAATCAACAACTCAAGTTCTCTCTGAGTTAATGAAACGATTATCGGAACAGGGAAATCTTTACCGGTTCGCGGCGGCGTGAGACTGTGATGTCAATCGTTTCGCCTTTTGAATTGTCCAGAGCGTTGACCAGAGAGAGCAGGTTGGTAATCTGTTGGTCGCCTACTTTGACGACCACATCGCCTGCTTGCAGGCCAGAGCGTGCGGCTTTGTCTTTGTCTGCAACACTTGTAATCAGCAGACCATTGGTCACTGCGAAATAATTCATCAATTGGCCGGTCAGCGATTCAACTTCAAAGCCATAAAGGACTCGGAGCCGAATATCCGGCGGCGCTGGCAATGTGACTGCCTGGACAAAGCTGGTCATCATATTTACACGAGCCATCAGATTCTGCCGCTTTGGATCGGAGGCAGGAATTGACTTCAACTCTGCTTTCATGGCTTCCAGGCGACGCACGAAGGCGAAAAGTTGTTGCTCGGGTTCGGTAGCCGGCGCCGGAGCGAGTTTGGCTTTGAGTATTTTGTATTCGCTACCTCGCCTTACTTTTAGCGAAACATCACTATCGGCTGGAATCTGTCGAATTGCGGTGGCCAGTTGCTCACGGGTTTCGACTCGGCGGTCGTTGATGCTGAGCAAAATGTCTTTGGGCAATACGCCCGCGACATCCGCGGGGCTGTCAGGAGCAATAGCAGTAATGATGATGCCTGGTTCAGTCGGTTTCCGATTGCTGGTGATGGTTTGAATTGGTGGCGCGAAGTTCTGCCCATTTGCTCCTAGCCAGCCATAAGCGATGCTCTGATTAGATTTGATGACTGATTCGGCAATCGCCTGCACGCGAGAGATAGGGTAAACGATATGTTTGCCCTCTCGTTGGGTGTCGTAAAGCGTGATTCCAAAAACCATGTCGCCTTTGAAGATCAGACTGCAATCCTGAACGGCTGTAAGTTTTGGAGTGGTCAACCGATAGATAGGGTTTCTGGTGGTGAATCGAAAATCATCGCTGGCTATGGCGATCTGACCGTCAAAGAGGTTCAGGCGCGGAGTTATGCTCATATTCACACGCTCAGGGTTCGTTTCCTGATTCGGGTGAAAACCGTAAAGTTTTATGTTGGAGCGTCGTGGCAAAACTGTTTGATCGGCAAAGTTGGCCTGTCGCAAGGCCTCGCCTTCAACTTTGACGATGCAAAAACCGGTTACTGTATCCATCCCGATAAATTTGGCCTTGGTTGGGCGTCCGCCAGATGCCCTGACCACTAATTCAGCCGGAGGATTGCTGGGAGTTACGTCAATCAGTCGAGTGATTACATGGCCTTGATCGTCAATTACCAGGCCGAGCGAAATGCGTTTTTGCAGCAGTGACGGCGGCGGTTCTCCATCTAATGTGAAGATATTTTCTTCGTTGCCGAATTGTTGCGCCAGATCAATTGTTTGTGTTACCCAGACCCAGCCTACAGGCTGATTTTGACGCAGCACAGGCGTGTTGGCTTTACCGGTTGGAACAGCAGGTGATTGAGCCGATCCAGTTTTTTTGGTTTGTGGAGTTTGAGTCTTGCGCCGAGCAGTTTGGGCAGAAGTTGTAGCTAGTAGCGCTAGAATCCAACAAGAAACAACAAGGATTCGCAATGTCATGCAGGAAAACGAGTGTCTAAAAACTATTGGCCTTGAACAGATTAAGGCCGCAGGGCGAATTGGACACCTGCGGCCTGATTTGTTATTCGAAAAGCTGACTTTAGAAGCTGCCAAATGACGCTGGTCTTGCCGTTTGGACTGAGCTTTCCGCTCCGTAATAAACACCGCCCTTCGAAAATTCGCTGACATGACCTTTCTCGCTATTGTAGACGCGAACCTTGTTATCGGTTGAGACTTGAGCCAGTACGACGGGATTTGATGCTTGAATCATAACAGCCGGTTTGGTTGTTGCGGCTCGACCTTGCGATCTGGCAGCTAAAGTGGTTGCTGGACCAGGATCGTTGATGTTCAGAACAGGCAGCTCCGGTTGGGCTGGAGCTTGAACAACAGGAACCTTACTAACGGCAACCATAGGACTGGTCGAAACTTGCTGGCCACTCTGGAAGTAAAGCGTTGTGCCAGCCGCCATCACCGCTAATGCTGCAAGTGAAGCCGCCGCTTGTTTGATCGAGAAAGCTCGACCAAAGAAATTTTCCAGAAATGCGAATGGGCTTGCGGGTGCTGCCTGCGCTCTGGCAATGCGCGCTCGCAGACGGAAGTCAAAATCAGCCGGAGCATGAACTCGCGGTTGCGCCGTCAACAGCGACAACAACGCGTCTGACTGATCCGAATAATTGCGGCAGTCAGGGCATCCACTCAAATGAGTATGCGTTTCATTACTGACCGGGTTTCGGCGCGAAGCCGAGTCAATTGCCGCTTTAATATCTTTACAGTTCATCGAATACGTCTCCACTTTGGGGAAAAGCTTCCGGTTTATTAAACCTGGGAAGATTACAATAACGGGGTAGAACCAAAAGAACAGTGGACTTTAGATAAAGTCTTTAAGCTTGTCTTTCAAAAGGTTGCGCGCCCGATTGATACGCGACTTTACTGTGCCTACCGGCAGGTCCAGAACTTCTGAAATCTCTTCGTAACTTTTTTCTTCAATGTCACAAAGAACCAATGCCGCTCTGTATTTTTCTGGCAAACTGGCTATTGCTCTGGTAACAGCTTCGCGTTGCTCGGCTGCGATCATTGAATCATCGGCTAAAACTTGCCGCTTGTCTTCTATTTCAATTTCGACTTCGTCGTTATCCTTATCCGAAAAGAACATCGGAAACTGCATTAGGCGACGACGCTTACGTTGTCTTAGATCACTAATCGCCAGGTTATGGGCGATACGGTAAATGTAAGTCGAAAAACTGTATGTTGCCTGATAACGCTCGGCGCTTGTGTAAACTCTAAGAAAAGTTTCTTGCGCCAAATCTACCGCGCGGTCATAGTCGTCCAGCATACGGTAGACATAGTTTGTGATCTGATTTTGGTAACGCCGAACTAATTCTCTAAAGGCAGCTTCGTCACCGGTGAGAGTTGCGGCAAGCAGCGAGTGATCGTCCATCTTTTCGATGGCTTGTTCGATAGGCACTTCGCCAGAAGGCTCAACCGCCAGCACCGGTGAATCAGTATCCAACTCCGCGTCCCTCAGTCCGGCGCTTAACGTCAATGTCGTCATCGGTGAAAAGCTTGGTTCGAGTAGCTCTAGGTTTCGAGGCGACTCAAGATTCTTGCGCGAAAGATCATTCATCTGCGTTCGCTCTTAAACAGGTGAAGCGTTTTAACTACTGACACTTGGCATTTTGTAACTTCATTCGGAGTTTTCAATCAACCATCTAAGTATCTACTGTAGTGCAAGCGTGCAGAATAATCTTTCTGTACGCTTGCACGCTTGCCTAATTGAATTGTTCCGCAATGTTAGTGACTTTTTTTTCTTTCTAAATAAAACGTGCCAGTGGTGTGTTTATTGGCTACACCCGGAAAAATGTACAGTAAAAATGCCAGTGATATATTAAAGTTCGCGGCGATTTTTACACGCCGGTAAGATTTATGCGAGCGACAAGCTCAATGCTTGTAGGATATTAGAGGGACGCATATAATCCAATTGTCGTAATTCTGATTTACGACAATTTGTGCTGCGCTGAGACTTAACAGTGTTGGTGTGGCAATCTCAAATCCTAAATTTTCGAAGAGGAGAGTCTATGAGTCTTCAAGTTGGAGATATGGCTCCTGACTTTGAGCTGAAGAGCCACGCTGGTGGCACGGTTAAGCTCTCAGATTACAGGGGCAAAAAGAACGTTTTTATTGCGTTCTACCCGCTCGATTGGACACCTGTCTGAACGGTGCAAATGCCTTCTTACGAAGCCGACCTGAGTCGCTTCGAGGGGGCTGATACCCAGGTTCTGGGTATCTCTATTGATTCAATTCCTTCCCACATCGCCTGGGCCAAAAGCCTTGGCGGAATCACCTACCCGCTGCTGGCCGATTTCAATCCCAAAGGTTCTGTTGCTCAATCTTACGGCGCTTTCCGCGATGCCGACGGCATTACAGAGCGTGCGCTGTTCATCGTGGACAAGGCGGGCAAGATTGCTTATGCCAACATTCACGACATCAGCAAGCAACCAGACAACGAAGTTGTCCACGACGTGTTGCGAAATCTTCCGTAGTTATTTGTCGTATCTCTAGGTCGAAATCGAAAACGGCGAGCCGCGTAAGTTGCGCTGCTCGCCGTTTGTTTTGGTAGTTAATTGCTGAAATAAAGGAGCTTATGTCTACGATTTCCAGAAAGTGCGTGCCGTTTACGCCGCTCGAACGTGAACTGACAAAGTCTCGAGTTG
This sequence comes from Acidobacteriota bacterium, assembly GCA_017991275.1. GTDB lineage: Bacteria > Acidobacteriota > Blastocatellia > RBC074 > RBC074 > RBC074. Next base: position 260 of record JAGNMH010000248.1, on the reverse strand, counting down.
TGCTGGTGACAGCCGCCGGAGTTCATCGCAAAGATCAGGAGCCGTTCAACATTGCCGATGATCTTGGCGACCTGACTTTTAGAGTTATCAATGGCGATGCCGCGAATTCAGAACTAATGGTGACGCATCATCATTACGATCATTCAGACGCCGACAGCGATATCAATTGCGTCTTTCCATTGGAACTGCTGCGCGAACTTCAGGCAGAAGGTTTCATCGGCGAAGTCGGCAAAGAGCACGTCGGTTATATGGGCTACACC
>JAGNMH010000247.1 GCA_017991275.1 Acidobacteriota bacterium | reverse complement strand
TTACCGCCAGAGCGCCACGACGCATTTCTGGATGAAGCCTGCGAAGGCGACGAAGAACTGCGCCGCGAAATGGAATCTCTGCTGGCTGCTCATCAAAAAGCGGGCAGCTTCATTGAAACGACTCCTGCCAAAGGCATGGCCTCGGCGTTGGATTTTGAAAAAGCTCAGGTTTTCCCCGGCTCATTGGTTGGCCAAAAACTGGGCCATTACCAGGTTGCCGCGCTGTTAGGCGCGGGAGGCATGGGCGAAGTTTACCGTGCACGCGACTCTCGACTGGATCGTAACGTCGCGATCAAAGTTCTGCCAGCACACCTGTCATCTCATCCAGATGCAATGGCCAGGTTTGAACGCGAAGCCAAAGCCGTTGCGGCGCTTTCTCACCCAAACATTCTGGCTATTCACGATTTCGGCTACCAGGAAGGCATGGCTTATCTGGTAATGGAATTGTTGGAAGGCGCAACTTTGCGCCAGCGCATGAAAAGCTCAGTCTTGAACTGGCGCGAAGCCGTAAAAATCGCCAGTTCAATCGCCGACGGACTGGCCGCAGCCCATGTCAAAGGCATCATTCACCGTGACATCAAACCTGAAAACATCTTCCTGACCAACGATGGCTTAGTCAAAATTCTGGATTTCGGCATCGCTCGCGTCAAACGCGCAGTGGCCAGCAACGCCGCAACTCTGGTGTCGCGGAACGCCGCCCTGGAAGAAACAAAACCCGGCACTCTGATGGGAACCATCGGTTACATGTCGCCCGAACAAGTACGCGGCGAAAGCGTCGAAGCTCCGGGCGACATTTTTTCGCTGGGTTGCATGCTGATCGAAATGCTGACCGGCGAACGGCCATTCTCCAAACCTACGGCCCCGGAAACTCTGGCGGCAATTTTGCGCGACGAGCCTCCGATCATTGATTCAGCGGATCAAGATATTCCGGTTGAGCTGGATAGAATGGTGCGCCGCTGTCTGGAAAAAAATCCCGAAGAGCGCTTTCAATCGGCGCGCGACCTGGCGTTGGATTTGCGCTCGCTGTTGACCAGTTCATCGGGAACTTACCGCGCACTTTCGGGCGCTCAACGGCCTGTAACTGCAGAAATTCAGGCGCAGCCGACCGGCTCACAGATTCGCCGCCCCCAACCATCCTGGCATTTGCCGGTTATTGCAATCGGGTTGTTGGCTGTTGCTGCTGTAACCGGCTGGATGATGTTTCGACCGACTCCGCCGCCGCAAAATTCAATAGCGATTCTGCCTTTCACTAATAACAACAAAGCTTCTTCCATTGATTACTTATGTGACGGCATCCCGGAAAGCGTAACGATTTCTCTGGCTCGAATACCTCAATTGCGAGTGATGGGATGGAATACTGTGAAGTACCTGACTCAGACCGGGAAAGAGGCCAACCCACAGAAAATCGGTAAACAACTTGACGTTCATGCCATCGTGCTTGGGAACGTTTCCCAAAATGGCGACGTCCTGACCATCTCCGTCGAAATGTTAAGGGTCAAAGATGGGACAACAATCTGGGGCTATCGTTACGATGTGACGCTGGCCGGCACGCAAAAAGTCCCGCTGGATATTGCCCGTGACGTTTCCGGCAACCTTCTCAACAATCTTTCAGGTCAGCAGCCACAACAATTGCCGGTGGACTACATCGCCAACACAGACGCTTACCAGTCGTACCTGCAAGGGCGTCATCGCCTAAACCAGCGCGCGACTGAATGGTCGGAGAACCTGAAAGCGGCAATCTCTTACTTCAATAAAGCCGTTGAAAAAGACAAAGGATTCGCATTGGCCTACGCTGGACTGGCCGACGCTTACGTACTGCTGGACGAAGATTCGGCAAATACGATTGTCGCGGCAAACAAGGCATTAAAACTCGATCCACAATTGGTAGAGCCAAAAGTGGCCATCGCATTCGCTCGCGCGCAATATGATTGGGATTGGCAGGAGGCTGAAAAAGGATTCATTGAAGCCATCAAGCAAAACCCCCATTATGCGACAGCGCATCACTGGTATGCTGAGTTCTTAACCACTCAGGGCCGCTTCAACGAAGCAATGAAAGAAATCAAGCTGGCAAGTTCGCTTGATCCATTCTCGATGCCAATCAGCGTAGATTCGGGAATTTATCTCTTCTTCGCACACCGTTTTGACGAAGCGATAATTCAGTTTCAAAAGACGCTGGAACTTGATCCAGACAACACAAGAGCAATGTCTATGTTGAGTGCAAGCTACGAGCAAAATAAAGACTACTCTAAGTCTGTTGATGCTTATGACGCTTACCTTGATCTGCTAAAAAAACAGAAAAAAACAACTGAAGGGAAACAACCTGATAAGATAGAGCCTTTTAGGAAAGATTTTGAACGGGGCGGCATGACTGCGTTTTGGCGTAGAAAACTGGAATCGCTAAAAAAGGATTTACACTCAGGCGATAACGAAGCCAAAATGCGTGCAGCCTACCTGCATTCAGCTTTAGGCGAGAAAGATAAGGCGATGAAGATGCTGGAAGCCGCTTATAGAAAACACTATTACAAACTGTGTTACATCAAGGTTGACCCCAGATACGATAATTTACGGAATGACCCATCATTTATTGATCTGAATAAGCGAGTGGGTTTTTAATTCGCCTCTGTTTTCATTCTAGCGCCGCTTGTCGGCTGAAGCCTGACTTGGCCAATACCTTCATCCCCAATCGTAATAGGTGACAATTAACCAAGTGTGATCTGTCGGCTCGCCTCGTTGTTGAAAACCCATCAATCAACTGACCCTGTCTAAAAATCAATCCGTACATCTATACACGTCCAGACAAACATTCACAGGTATATATCCGGGCTTCCCCGATCCACTATGTGAAATCGGGCTATCGAGCGGACAACTATTGGAGATGAACAAGGCTGGCCACAGCCGCCATCACCTGATACCATTTTTCCACTGAGCCGCAAAAAACTGTATCCAGTACTCCCCAAGTGCCGTACATAGCATTGTGAACGTAGCGGTTCTCATTCATAAGATCATGGCTAAAAATTTTAAGTTCAAACACTTTCTGATAATCCTTGTTTTCTTTGGGCTGTTCGGTTTCACTGGCTTCAAGGTTTACAAAACAATCAAAGCAAAAAATGAAGCTGCGACGGCACCCGGTGCTGGCGGAGCCTTCGGTAGTCGTGGTGGAGCGGCGCGCGTTCAGCAAGTCCAAACCGGCCAGATCACCAGAGGCAAAATCAGTGAAAAAGTCGCTCTGACCGGGGCGCTGAAATCCAAAGAGCGGGTTGATGTTAGCCCGAAAATTGCCGGGCGTATCACTCAAATCAAAGTTGATGTCGGCCAATCTGTGGCTCGCGGGGCATTGATTGCGGTTCTGGAAGACGACGAAATCAACCAGCAGATCGAACGCTCCAAAGCCTCAATCGCCGTGGCCGATGCCTCCATCGCCCAACGCGAAGCCGAACTCAACAATGCCAAGGCCGAGCTTGATCGCAAAAAACAATTGGTTGAATCAGGTGTGCTTTCGCGTCAGGAGCTTGATGCGCTGGAAATGCGGCATCGAGTGGCTGCTTCGCAGGTCGAACTGGCTCGCGCTCAGCGTCGCCAATCAGAAGCTGAACAGCGCGAGTTAAATATTCGACAAAGCCAGACTCGCGTTTATTCTCCGATCACTGGCGTGGTGGCTCATCGCCACTTGGACATCGGCGCGATGGGCGGAGCCAATACTCCAATTGTCACAATCGTCAGCGTCAGCCCAATGGTCATTGAAGCCAACGCCGCTGAACAGGACATTTCAAGAATCAAAAAAGGCGCTCAAGTCACCGTCACGATTGACAGTTTACCCGATCAAAAATTCACTGGCCGGGTAATGCGAATTTCCCCACTGCTGGACGCCCTAACTCGTAACGGAAAGGTCGAAATCGAAATTCCGAATAATAACGGCATGCTGAAGGGCGAGATGTTCGCTCGCGTTGAATTGAACCTGGGCAGCGAGCGCGAAACACTGCTGATGCCACGCGACGCACTCGTTTACCGCGGAGAAAGACCCGGCGTTTTTGTCATAGAAGCTGAAAAAGCAAAGTTTCTGGAGGTTGAAACCGGGTTAACCCAGGAAGACAAGGTCGAACTGCTTGGCGGATTGAAGCTGGGCGACAAAGTCATCACACAAGGCGTCAATCTTATTAAAGAAGGAGATCGCGTAGCAGAACGCGGACAAGGTCAATCTGGCAGTTAAGCCCCCAGCCAACCAATTAGCCGGGCGGTCTCGTCAATAGGCTAAGTGGCCGCAGGCAAAACCCAATGACCAATAATAAAATTATCAAGCGGAGTTGAGATATGAGTTTGCCAGCATTTGCAGTCAGTCGTCCGATCACAATTTACATGTTCATATCGGTATTGGTTCTGTTAGGGGCAATTGCATTCATGCGCTTGCCGGTTGACTTGATGCCGGAAATTCAAAATCCCACTCTGTCTGTACGTGCTGAATATCCTGGCGTCGCGCCTGAAGAGATGGAAAATCTTGTGACTCGACCAATCGAGTCAGCACTGAGTTCAGCGCCCGGCGTTTACCGCATCTCCTCGACTTCATCCGAGGGAACCAGCAACGTCCGTGTTCAATTCGATTGGGGGGTCAATCTGGATGAAGCCGCCAACGAACTCCGTACGCGTATTGACCGTGTGCGCGGCGCGTTGCCTGAAGAGGTGCTGCCGCCGACAATCTTCAAATTCGACGTTTCGCAATTCCCCATTATGTTTTTGGCCGCAGCCGGAGACATAGAACCGCGCGAAATGCGCACCATGCTGGAAAAAGACATTCAGCCCATGCTGGAACGTGTTCCCGGCGTAGCAGCAGTGGATATCCGCGGCGGATTGCGGCGAGAGATTCACGTTAAACTTTCGATTGAAAAACTCCGTTCATACAGCCTGTCGGTCAACACCATCGTCAACATTTTGCGGCGCGAAAATCAAAATCGCCCAGTCGGCCCGATTGACGAAGGGAAATACGAAATTTTGCTCCGTTCGCAGGGTGAGTTTGAAGATGTCAACGATGTTCAAAATGTTGTTGTGGCTTCGCGTAACAGCACTCCGATCTACCTGAAAGACGTCGCCGAAGTCATAGACACTCATGAAGAGATTCGGCAAAACGTCCGCATTGACGATAAACCCGGCATACGTTTTTCCATCCGCAAACAATCAGGCGCAAACACTGTAGCCGTTGCCGAGCGCGTCACCCGGGAGCTTGAACAAATCAGCAAAAGCTTCCCGGCTCTTTCCATTTGGCCAATTTCGGATTCTTCGTTATTTATCAAACAATCCATCAACAATCTGAAAGATTCGGCTATTTCCGGAGGTTTGCTGGCGATTATGGCACTGCTGCTGTTCCTGCGTAACATCCGCAGCACATTGATCGTCGCAATTTCGATCCCCATCACCATCATGGGAACTTTTCTGCTGATGTACGCCAACGGCTTCACGCTGAACACCATGTCATTCGGCGCACTGGCTCTTGGCGTAGGTATGATTGTGGACAACTCCATCGTCGTCATTGAGAACGTCTTCCGTCACCGTGAGAGCGGAATGACCCACGCCGAAGCCGCCGTCCACGGAACTAACGAAGTGACCTCAGCGCTGATTGCTTCGACGCTGACCTCGGTGGCGGTGTTTGTGCCGCTGGTTTTTCTGGGTGGTATGACCGGAATTATGTTTCAGCAATTGGCCTATATTGTGGGCTTTTCGCAACTTTTTTCGTTGTTGATCGGGTTGACATTGGTTCCAGTTCTCTGCTCGAAGTATTTGCGCGTGCGTTCGCCAGACGCCAAACGCCACGCCATTTTGGCGAAAATTATTGCGGCCTGCGGCGGCGCATTGGATAAGCTGGATGAAAATTACCAGATGGCCATTCGCTGGTCACTGAATCATCGCAAAACCGTGGTTTTCGGCTCAGTGCTTCTGTCAGCGGGAGCAATCGCGCTGGTTCCTTACATCGGCTTCGAAATGATGCCTGAGACGGACGAAAATGAAGTCCGAGTGGATTTGGAAATGCCTGCTGGCACTCGCATTGAAATAATGGATGAGCTGGCCAGGCGAGCTGAGGCAGTCATCAGGCGCGAGGTGCCAGAAATCAACCACCTGCTCAGTGAAGTCGGCGGCGGAGGCTTTATGTCTTCGTCAATGCATAGAGCGGAAATACGGCTTCAACTCAAAGACAAAAAAGAGCGTACGCGCTCCACTCTGGAGATAGCCAACCTGATTCGCCCCAAGCTGAACCTGCAACCCGGTTTGATTGTTCGCACACGTTCCAGCGGCGGCCAAATGATGCAGCGAATGTTTGGTAACCAGGGCGACCGCATCTCGGTGGAAATTCGCGGGCACGACATGACCACGGCCAGCGAACTGGCAAAACAAATCAAAGATATTGTTGACGGCGTGCCGGGAATTACCGATTCGCAGATCAGTCGTCGCGAAGGCTTCCCGGAAATGATTATCAAGGCAGACCGCACCAAAGCCGCCAGTCTCGGCATCAATGCCGCCGACGTTGCCGATACACTGGAAACCGTCATCGGTGGTCGCAGAGCCAGCCAGTTCAGACAAGAAGGCCGCGAATTCAACATTCTGGTTCGCCTCAGCGAACAACAACGCGCCAATATCGGACAACTGGAGAACATCACGGTTATGACTCCGGGAGGCCACAACGTGCCCATTGGCAATCTGGTAACAATGCAGCGCCGCGAAGGCCCTGTTTCAATCGAACGCCAGGATCAGGAACGCCTGGTCCGCGTTACAGCAGGTTACGCCAAGAGAGATATGGGTTCGATCATGGGCGACATTGATAGCCGATTAAGCGGAATGCGGATGCCATCCGGCTTTTCGCTTAATTACGGCGCCGAGTTCGAAGAGCAACAGAAATCCTTCCGTGAATTGTTGTTCTGCCTGATTCTGGCCGTTTTGCTGGTTTATATGGTCATGGCAGCCGAGTTTGAATCATTGCGCGACCCGTTGATCATTCTCTTCTCGATTCCACTGGCTGGCATAGGCGTCGCGCTGGCGCTGTTCCTGACCGACACGACCTTCAACATGCAAGGGTTTATCGGAGCAATCTTGCTGGCAGGTATCGCGGTCAATAACGCCATCGTGCTGATTGATTACACCAACCTGCTTAGAAAACGTGACGAATTGTCGCTGCGCCACGCGGTGGAGCTGGCAGGGCGCAGACGCCTGCGCCCAATTCTGATGACTACGCTGACGACAGTTCTGGGATTAATTCCAATGTCGCTCGGTTTCGGCGAGGGCGCGGAAGTCCAGGCTCCTATGGCTCGCGTCGTGATCGGAGGCATGATTACTTCGACGCTGATTACGCTGCTTTTCATCCCGACGATCTACACCATCATCGAAGAGCGTGGCGAACACGAAAAGGTAAAGGCTGACGACTCCATCGCCGAAGGAATGCCCGAACCGCTTCAACCGATCGGCGCGGATTAAGGCACGGTTCCAGCAACAAGTCTGCCCGCGAGTCGCTTCAATCTAAGCGATTCGCGGGCTTTTTGTTTGAAGGGAAACTATTTGGATTGAGTGATCGCTTCGGTCAGTCGAACGGCAGCGACTATCTCAGCAACATCGTGGACTCTGACAATACGAGCGCCGCGCAGGATACCAA
>JAGNMH010000246.1 GCA_017991275.1 Acidobacteriota bacterium | reverse complement strand
TCGCCAGCAACGCGCAAGCGGACATGATTTGCCCAGCTTGACAGTAACCACATTGCGGCACATCAAGCTCTTGCCAAGCGACCTGCACCGGATGCGAACCATCCGGCGAAAGCCCTTCAATCGTCGCCACCACAGCATTCGTCGCCGCCGAAACCGGTGTTGAACACGAGCGCACCGGCTTGCCATTCAGGTGAACGGTGCAAGCTCCACATAAGCCCATTCCGCAACCGAACTTTGTTCCTTTCAGATCAAGTTCGTCTCGCAACACCCAGAGCAACGGCGTGTCAGGGTCGCCGCTGAATTGCTGATTCTTACCGTTTACTTTTAGTTTGATCATAAAATTTTACCTCGTAGCGAACACTTTCATTTTCGCCCATTCAATCCTGATTTGCCTGGCTTAGCGACCGACCAATTTTTGCAGAGCTTCCGGGTATCGCGCGCCCTGCACGGTGATTTGCGCCGTAGCGTCGTCAATTTCGCGCAGGTCATCGGGCGTCAGTTCTACTGCGGCAGCTCCGTTGTTTTCTTGCAGGCGATGCGGCTTGGTGGTGCCTGGAATCGGCACGATCCACGGTTTTTGAGCAAGAACCCAAGCCAGCGCGATTTGCGCAGGTGTCGCATTCTTTCGCGCTGCGACCCTGGCTATTAAATCTACCACGGACTTATTGGCTTTGCGATTTTCGGGCGTAAAGCGCGGGACAACATTGCGGAAATCCGTGCTGTCGAACGTTGTGTTTTCGTCAATCTTGCCGGTCAGGAAGCCTTTGCCGAGCGGGCTGAACGGCACGAAGCCGATGCCAAGCTCTTCAAGCGTCGGCAGGATTTCCACTTCTGGTTCGCGCCACCACAACGAGTATTCGCTTTGCAGTGCCGTGACCGGCTGCACAGCATGTGCGCGACGAATCGTTGCTGCGCCAGCTTCAGACATGCCGAAGTGTTTGACCTTGCCTTCCTGAATCAGGTCTTTCACCGCGCCTGCGACATCTTCCATCGGCACATTCGGGTCAACGCGGTGCTGATAGAACAAATCAATCACATCGGTCTTGAGTCGTTTGAGCGAAGCTTCGGCGACTTCTTTAATGTGTTCCGGTCGGCTGTCCAGTTCGCTCCATCGTCCACTGCCATCGGCAGCAGGTTTGAAGCCGAATTTGGTGGCGATGACGACTTGCTCGCGGAAGGGCGCGAGAGCTTCGCCAACGAGTTCTTCGTTGGTAAACGGGCCATAGACTTCCGCCGTGTCGAAAAAGGTGACGCCACGCTGGACGGCGGCGCGAATCACCGCGATGGCTTCCTGCTTTTCAGTGGCGGGGCCGTAGCCAAAACTTAGCCCCATGCAGCCCAGCCCGATGGCGGACACCTCCAAGCCGCTTTTTCCTAGCTTGCGTTTCTGCACAGTTTCTCCTTTTGTAACCCGATTTTGGGCTTTGATTATGAAGCTTCTGAAGTTGAAGGCGATAAGACGATCTTAGCGATTGATTGTACGATCCTGCAAAAATCCTGCCTGAGTCGTGCGGGTAGGAATCAAAAAGGCTAAGATGAATTTATGAACTCAACAGAAACAAAACGTGAAGCGCAAAGAGTGCAAAGCAATCGAGAAGAATTGGTTGAGCGAATTGCGAGAGCACTTCCCCAGGACGGGACGTTGGATGTTTCCAGCAGCTTTCGGCTCGCTCGCTCGTCCAGTCCAACGGAGCCGATTCATTCCATGTATCAACCTGCCTTTTGTGTTGTCGCACAAGGCCGTAAACAGGCGCTGTTGGGCGAAGAAGTCTTCCGTTACGACCCGGGGCATTATCTGATTTACACAGTTGATTTGCCGCTCACTTTTCAAGTCGAAGAAGCTTCGAAAGAACACCCGTATTTGGGGTTTCGGCTGAACCTTGATCCGGCGCTGGTCGCCTCGGTCATGATGGAATCCGGCATCGAATCGAAAAAGAGTGGCGCGAGCTTAAAGGCGATGGACGTTAGCCCGATGGATGCCAACCTGCTGGACGCAGTTGTCAGGCTGCTTCGGCTGCTCGACGCTCCGGCTGAAGGCAAGGTTCTCGCGCCGCTGATTATCAGAGAGATTGTTTTCAGGCTTTTGGCGGATGGGCAAAGCGCACGGCTTAGCCATTTGCTGGCTTGGGGAGCAGACACTCATCGCATATCCAAAGCCATCGGACAATTGCGGGAAAACTTTGACAAGTCGCTCAGAATGGATGATCTCGCGCACGAAGTCGGAATGAGCGTTTCCGGCTTTCATCACCATTTCAAATCGGTCACAGCGATGAGTCCGTTGCAATTTCAAAAACAAATCCGCTTGCAGGAAGCGCGCCGTTTGATGCTTGGCGAAGATTTGGACGCCGCCAGCGCGGGCTTTCGCGTTGGCTATGAAGACCCCGCCTATTTCAGCCGCGAATACAAAAAGCTGTTCGGCGCACCGCCACAACGCGACATCGCTAAACTCCGTAGCAATCTGGAAACCTGAGGATTAACCATCGGTTCATTGGTCTTGCGCTACACCGTTGCGACGCTGGGCGATGTGCCAAAGCACTCCGCTGGGGTCTATGAGATAAGCGATACGAAGCCCCCAGGGTTGCATCGCTGGCGCTTTAGGCGCTGGCACGCCGAACTGACTCGGCAAATCCAATCCGATGATGTATTCCCACCAAGCATCCAGATCATCCACCATCAACTGCATCATGAAGTTCTCTGCCCATTCTTTTTGATAATAGTTTTGCAGGATGAAACCGCCTGAACCGGCATTGAAAATTGCGACCTCGCCATCCAGTACTTTTTCAAAACCCAGGGTTTCGTAAAACCGCTTGGACAACTCAAAATCTTTTGCCGGAAGAAAGGGTCGCGCCAATTCTGTCCCTGTTGGAATTCTATTCATCTACATATCTCCTAAACTGCAACCCGCAATTCAATCAATGCTTATGAAGCCCTTGGCAATGCACGCCGCATTGTACTCATGTAAATCATCAGCACGTTGCAACCGGTAACGCGCGCCCCCCGATTGCGCGGAACGGTGCGCGGCCTCCGCGAATACCTGCGCATCCAGCACTTCGTTTTGCGTCACGGCAAAGGCTGCGCCGTTTTTGATGTCTTCGCGGAACTGTTGATGGGCGCGGGCGTAGGCTACGTCAAAGCGCGGCAGGAACTCCGGGAATGGCCGCGTCAGATACGTCATGTCAAAGGTCTTGGAATCAGGATGCAGCTTGCCGTCCGATTGCCAAACTTCCACGTGAATGGGGCCGGGATAACCGGAAAAACGCCCCGTGTGAATCGTACCTTTCGTGCCGATGACATACGTCTCGTTGTTATAGCCGGAAGAATGTGTGCGACTCAGATCAAGCCGTCCCAGCACTCCCGACGGAGTAGTGAAAGTAACAAAAGCCGTGTCGCCGCCTTCGTCAATCGGACTGGCGTAACCGCGCGTACGATGCATGCTCGCCCAAACTTCGTTGGGGAATTCGTCCAGCAACCAGATCGCTTCATCCGCAACGTGGATGCCCATGTCAATAATCAATCCCCTGCTGCTGTAAGTTGACGGCGGAGGAAATTGGTCGCGCAGGATGCAGCGAATTTCGCGGACTTCGCCAACCACGCCGGCTTGCAGCAGTTCTCGCGTGTAGAGCAACGCCGGGTCATAGCGCCGCTGTAAACCAATCTGAATCTGGCGCGGGTTACGCCCAATGGCTGCGACAAACGCGAATGCTTCCTGCAATTCATCGGTTAAAGGCTTTTCCAGATAGATCGGAATTTCCGCTTTGACGAAGGGCAGCGCGTCGCGGGCGTGGTCTTTGGTATGCGAAGCAATGATAACGGCATCCAATTCATCTGCCATCTCCTGCGCCATTTGGGCAGAGTCGTTGAAGATTCTCACGCCACCAAGCCGAAGTTCATCCTGCGCGGCAGTGACCGCTGCTTGCGCTTCGTCGCCAATGGCTACGATCTGATGCCCCTGTTGCTGCACGATGGCAGCATGCACCTTGCCAATGCGACCTACGCCAAAGACGCCGTATTTATACGTTTTGCTCACCATCACTTTTTAGACCTTGAGCGAGCCACGAAACCCTCTGGCGGCGTAATAAGATTCCGCTCCGTTGTGATAAACGAAAACCGTGTCATAGCGGCGATCACAAAACAGCGCGCCGCCGAGTTTGCGAATCTCAGCAGGAGTTTTCACCCAGCTCGACGTTTTCAAATCGAACTCGCCAAGCGTTTGTAACTCTCGATATTGTTCTTCGGTTAAAAGCTCAATGCCCATCGCGGCAGCCACATCAATCGCGTTACTGGCAGGTTTATGTTCCTTCCTTGATTCAAGAGCTGCGCGATCGTAACAAAGACTGCGACGGCCTTTGGGGCTTTCGGCTGAACAATCATAAAAGATGAACTCGCCCGACTTTTTATCAAACTCGACCACATCGGGTTCACCGCCGGAGTTTTCCATTTCATTGAGCAACCACAGTTTTTCAGGATTAGCTTCCAGTCGAGCTTGCACCTTAGCCCAAGCCAGACCTTGATGGCGGTTCATATTTTTCTCAAACCGGACTTGCAATAGTTTGAGTAACTCTTCGCGTTGTTTTGCTTTCATGTCTTTTGCTGTTTGCATTTCTGTCGTAACCTTTCTTTTACATACAGCACCAAAAATCTATTCAGATTGATGCTTTCCAGCCACGCGATAACTTCGGCGGGAACGGATAACGACTTCCGGGCGACTGACCTCAACTTTTAAACTGTGAACGCTGCCAGAGGCGTGTTCAGCCGGGTAAAAACCCAACCGATATTGATGGCGCAACTCTTCAACAATTAACTCAAAAGTCTTTTTCAGATCAGCCACTTCGCTGTTGTAATAACGCCCGGCTGAAGCATCAGACAAGCGTTCTAAAAACTCTATCGCCATTTCGTTACGTTGCTCGACTTGACCCGTTCGGCGCTGGCGCCGTTCGTCATCTTTTGGCCACTGAGGCGGCGGCATTGGAAGGCGAGGCATTGGAGTGAAAATACCGCCACGCCTGCCGATTCTGGGCCTCCTCGTACCAGCTCTATCTTGCCTGGGATTGCGAGCCATCATCGGCGGCAAAGAATTGTAAAACACTGAATAGATTAAAGTATCGGCTTCAGCAGCACTTTCCAGTAAAGCGTGTTCGGTCACTTCACTGCCGTGATCTTTGCCATCAGTCAGCAAAATAATGGCTTTGCGGCCTTTGACGTTTCGGAACTCTTCGCGCATTACGTCATAAACGGCATCACGCAACTTTGTTCCGAGTATTTCGCCAATGCGAACTTTGCCAATGGCTTTTTCCAAGGTTTTCCGATCTGAAGTCAGGTCGCACAAAGCCGTCTCTTTGAAATCGAAGCTGACGATCATTGCGCGATCTTGAGAGCGCAATTGTTTGATAAAATCTTTGGCGGCTTTCTTGATGTCGTCCAGAGCAAACCTGGCGCTTTTGCTGGTGTCGAGCAGCAAAGCGACGTTAATCGGCTCCTCAGTATCAGCAAAAAACTCAATTGGCTGTCTGATTCGATCTTCGTAAAGTGTAAAGTCCGACACTGTTAGACCGCTGACATAACGGCCTTGGCGGTCACTGACGATTACCGGCACACTGACCAACGCCGTGTCTATCTTCAGCGTCTCCTGCTTCGGCTCTTGCGCGTTGGACGTAATGAAACAAGCGACCGAGCAAACCAGAACAACGTAAATTGCCTTGAACTTTCTGCTCATAGTTTTACCTCAAACGAATTGCGTAAAAGTTTGCGAATAAGACTAATCAGCAAGGGGCAGGGTCTGAATATTTTCTCGACGTGATTGGTGCAGCTTAAGCAGGATCAGCAGCAGAATTGGCAAAACGATAATCACTCCGACAACGCCCAATTGACGCTCTCCGATCCAAAAAGTCATAAAGAGATTGAACCCAAGAATGCCAAAGTAGAGTCCGGCTGCCCCCACTGCCTTGTAGCGGTAATTCAGCCTACCTTCCAGTAACTTGGTCAAATCTGAAAACACCAGCTTTTCCAGCCAGATAAACAACCGAACAATAAAGAAACAGACAAAATACCAGCCGAGAAAATTTGCCAGCGTGATTCCGAAATAACTGCCTCCATTCGGGTAAAAGTAAATCTTGCCCAGAAACCAACGGTCGCCAAGCAGCGCCACGGGGTCAATAATAATGTCCAGATACATCATCAAAAATGGGGCGAGGAAGTTCGCCGCCCAAGTTCGCCTGACTTGTTCGGCATTCAAGAGTTGTATGTCTTTCCAGTTTGCCCGAACACGTCCAAGCAGTGTGGCCGCCAACTCCCAACTGACATAACTCAAAAATGTGAACGACAGCGAGTCCATAAATGGAACTCCGGCTATCCATAATTCTTTCTCGCTGGTGGTGTTGATGTAATAGTACAAACCGAAGGGAAAGCCTGTGGCTGCGACGGCAGAACTCCATTCACAGATGAAAGCGACACAGAATGCCAGCACACTGAACAGCGCGGTTCGTCTCCATCCGATATTGGTAATAGCCAGGAAAAGATAGCAGGCAAGAAAAACGAAAACGTAAGGTCGGTAGGAAATCGTAGAAAAGAACAACTCAATGGTTCGCATTGCTAACACCTTTGCCAATGCGAACGAGGCAAGATTGGCGCTTGCCTCGTCCCAGGTTTGTGACGTTATTTCAATCGTTTCAATTTCACGATGCGGCCAATCGCCATCCACTCTTCGACATATAAGTTGCCTTGTTTGTCCCAACAGATTCCGTGAGGGGCGATGAACTGGCCGTCCATCCATCCATCGCGAGGAATTTTGTTGGTGGCGCGTTTCTTCGGATCCATATTGTCGCCCAGATGAGTGACCAGCTTGTTATCTTTGTCGAAGATTGAAACTCGGCCGGACAAATCTCCGACCGCCAGATCGGTTCCGCGAATGTGCAAGGTCGCAGGCAAACGCAGCAAATCGCCATCACCTGACAACGTCTTCAAGTGTTTACCTTCAAGAGAAAACCACTGCAAACGATGGTTGGCTCGGTCAGTTACCAGCACCGTCGGAGTCTTGCCGCGCGAATCAACGATGATGGCGTGTGGGGTGTTGAACTTGCCATCTTCCATCAAATCTACTGTCGAGCCGTCATCTTTTTTCTGTTTGGTAGATTTCCCGCCCCACGAACTGATGTATTCGCCCTTGGCATCATAACGATGAACATAATTCGCTCCATAACCGTCTGTGACGTAAAACTCGCCGTTGGGGGCAAAGGCTATGCCGGTGGGCTTGAACTGGCTCTTGTCCTTATAGACATCTGATTTTTCGGGAAAACCTTTTGCCCATACTGTTTCGCCGGTCAAAGTAAGCTTCCCGAATTCACCTCGCGCAACATTCGTCACGTAAATAAATTCCTGGCTTCCTTCACGACGAATCTGCATGCCGTGGGCGTTGCCTTTCCATTCTTTGGCCATTGAACGGACAAAGTTGCCGTTAGCGTCAAAAACAATGATCGCGTTTTCGGTGTCGGTGTTGAAATAAATCAACCCTTTGGCATCTAACTGAACCGCGCCGTGCGTAGCGCCGAATTCCATTCCGGCTGGTAACTTGCCCCAACCACGAACCCATTCGTATTTGTGATTGCCCGCGCCCAAAATTAATGGCTCATCTTTCAAATGACGGCCTGC
>JAGNMH010000245.1 GCA_017991275.1 Acidobacteriota bacterium | reverse complement strand
CATCAATGTGGATGTGTCAGTTGACACTCTAAGGACCCGTTTACGGCAAGGCAAAATTTACGGTGTCGAAAAGATCGAACAATCGCTGAACAACTTTTTTCGGAAAGGCAACTTGTCCGCTTTGCGCGAACTGGCGCTGCGTCAGGTAGCGGAAGATCAAGCTTCAAAAGCTCACGATTACCGACAGCGCGAAGGGTTGGAACAGGCTGTCATTCCCGAAAAGGTAATGGTCTGCATTTCTTCGCGTGGCAACGCAAAGAAGCTGTTGCGAGTCGGATCGCGTATTGCCGGACGGTTCGCCCATGATTGGTTTTCCGTCTATGTTCAAACTCCACGTGAACAACCAGGCCGCATTCGCCCGGAAGATTATGTCGTCTTGCAGGAAAACCTTCGCTTTGCTGAAGAAATGGGAGCCAAACTGGTAAAGCTGGAAGGCAACCAGGTGGCAGACGAGCTAATAAACTTTGCTAGAAAAGAAGGGATCACCCATGTCATCTTTGGCCAATCAGCGCGCTCGCGCTGGGATATTCTGCTGCACGGTTCAGTCATCAACCGTTTCTTAAGCGAAGTGCGAAATGCCAATGTGCAGGTCGTTTCTCTTGATTCATCGCCCACTGATTAACCCGAAATTTTCTGTTTCTTTGGTGTATAACATTGAAATGGTAAAACGAATAAAGCGGGGTGACTGCTTTTGCTAAACTAACAAGAAGCTAAAGTTTCAGGAGGGGAAAACAGGTGAGAGCTTGGCCGGATCGCCTGATTATTCAAATGATTGATTCAAATGACAGCATTTCTATTTTACGCCGCAAGCTCAGCCACTTCGAGCTTTGCGCCAATCACGAAGTCGAATTCCGAAACAAGACAACTCTGCTGGAAGATGTAGAACTGATTCATCAGCCATTGACCGAAACCTTGCTTGACGGAATTGATATGAGCGTTGAGGTGTTGGGCAAGCGGCTGCGTTACCCGGTGGTTATTACAGGAATGACCGGCGGCGTCGAAGAAGTCGGCGTTTTCAATCGTGAAATCGCCGCGTTGGCCGACCGGTTGGGAATTGCCTTTGGCGTAGGTTCGCAAAGAGCGATGCTGCGTTACCCCGAAGTCACAAATACTTTTCAAGTGCGCAATGTTGCGCCGGATGTTTTGTTGTTCGGCAACATAGGCATTGCTCAGGCGCGCGAAATGACTTCGGCTGAAGTCGCCAGGCTGGGTCAGGAAATCGGAGCCGACGCAATCTGCGTTCACCTGAACACTGCAATGGAAGTGATTCAGGAAAACGGCGATCACGATTTTCGGCTTTCGCTGGAAACCATAGAACGGTTGATTGCCGAATCTACGCTGCCGATCATTATCAAAGAAACCGGCTGCGGTTTTGCGCGTGAAAGCGGGATGAGGCTGGCGTCGGTTGGCGCTCAATGGATTGATGTTTCCGGCGCGGGCGGAACTTCGTGGGTGGGAGTTGAAACCATTCGCAACCGTGCGTTGCGCCATTTAGGCGAAGCATTCTGGGATTGGGGCGTGCCGACTGCGGCCAGCGTTTGCGAACTGCGCGGTTTGGATTTGAGCTTGATAGCTTCAGGCGGAATTCGTACTGGTTTGCAGGCGGCAAAGTCGCTGGCGCTCGGAGCAAAACTCGTCGGAGTGGCGCTGCCGGTTTTGCGAGCTTATTCAACCGGCGGAATTGAAGGCGTCGAATCGTTTTTCCGTTCGTTTTTTGACGAACTTCGAGTGGCGACGATGCTGGCCGGCTGTGCAAAAGTTTCAGAACTAAAACCTGACCGAGTGGTTATCGGCGGAAAGTTGCTCGATTGGGTTTCGCAGCGAGGCTTGCCGCTGAAATGAATAATTCAATTTGTCTGGTCACAGCCGTTGATGTTGAATTCAAAACAGCGGTTGGCTTGCTCAGCCAAACGGTTCTCTCAACCGAATCCAACTTCACAATCTGCCGCGGTCGGATTGGCAATCGCCACGTCACCGTTTTGCAATGCGGAATGGGCGCCCGCGGATTTGCCGAATGGCTCGGCGGCCACCTTGAAAACAACCACTACGATGCGTTGATTGTTGTTGGGCTGGCTGGCGGGCTTGATCCAAAACTGAAAACCGGAGACGCCGTCGTTTACGATCTTTGTCTTAACGTCGTTGGCCAATCGGCGAAGCTTTACTGTGATGAACACCTGACCGAAGCATTATTCAGAGCGTTGCAGGCCGCATCGCTTCAAAGCCTTTGCGGAACAGGGATCACAGTCAGCCGGATAATCACCGGCGCGGCGGACAAGTTGCGATTGGGCGAAGAGTGTCTGGCATTGGCCGTTGATATGGAAAGTTTCGATGTGGTGGATGTTTGTCTCCAGTATGACGTACCGATTGCTGTTGTTCGTGTAATTTCCGACGAAGCCGGCCACGATTTGCCTGATTTCAACTACGCCGCCGAACCGGATGGAACGATGAACCATCGTCGAATGGCGATAGCAATGGTGCGACGGCCAAAAGCATCAATCAGATTTTTGCGGAGCTTGAAAATTGTCCTTGAAGCATTTCGAAAAAGTCTGGAAGTCGTTCTAAGAGTGTAACTTGGTCTAGCCAAGCACTTTGAATGAATTGATTTACAGGTTTGACACAAGTCATGTTGCTCGCCTAGAGTTTGCCACTAATTCAAGCGCGGCCCCGGCGCGGATTTTTCAGCCGCTGCCGCATATGCCCCCTATGCAGAACATGAAGGAGAACAGCAATGAAAAACACCGCAGCGGCACCGGCAAAGCCAAAAGTTGAAGTCAAAGAGGGAACTTACAAAGTCGCTTCAACAACGATGATTATCACCACAAATGAACGAGTTGAATTGAAGGTAATCACTGAACAGATAGCGGAATTCGTTTCTCAAGCTCCCATCAGTGATGGCATCGTTCAAATTTCATCGCTGCACACAACGGCTGGAATCATGCTCAATGAGACCCAGGATGCATTGCTGGAAGATATGAAAGCAATGTTCGAGCAATCCATTCCTTCAGACGTTTATTACAAACACAACGACCCGCAACATTCAGATTGTGCTCGCCGCAACGCCACTGCTCATCTGCGCTCTATCCTAGTTGGCAACAATCTGACCATCCCTATCGAAAACGGCAAAATGAAACTGGGCGTCTGGCAACAGGTCTTTTTCACTGAATTCGACGGTCCGAACAATCGCAAAATTCACGTTCAGGTAATGGGAATTTGAAGCGAGTAGTCGAGATTCGGTAGACGGTGGTCGGTAATCAAAATACGTCGCCTTCTATTTCCCGATTCCCGACTTCTGACTACTTCAATGAAAGTCTTTCTCACTGGAGCAACAGGATTCGTCGGCGGCAATCTGGCTCGGATGTTACTGGCCGATGGTTACGAAGTCCGTGCGTTGGTTCGCTCTGGCAGCGATCAGAGAAACATTGTCGGGTTGCCGATTGAAACCGTCACAGGCGACCTGGATGACAAGCAAAAACTGGCTGAACAAATAATGGGCTGCGATGGTGTTTTCCATGTCGCAGCCCATTATTCTTTGTGGGTCAAAGACCGAGAAGCCATTTATCGGGCCAATGTCACAGGCACTAAAAATCTGCTGGCCGCAGCCAAAACAGCTTGCGTCAAAAGATTCATTCACACCAGCTCAGTTGCCGCAATTGGAGTTCCGCCTGTCCAAACGCTCGGCACTGAAGCGACTCAGACAACGGTTGAAGCTCTGGTCAGCGATTACAAAAAGTCGAAGTTTCTGGCTGAACAGGCTGCGCTGGAGGCGGCACACAATGGACAGGACGTGGTGATCGTCAATCCTTCGACGCCGATTGGAGCCTACGACGTAAAGCCAACGCCAACGGGCGAAATCGTCCTGCGCTTTCTGCAAAACCGAATGCCCGCTTATGTCCACACCGGATTGAACCTGATTGACGTTGACGATGTCGCTCGCGGACACATTTTGGCCTGGCAAAGAGGCCGCACAGGCGAACGTTACATTCTGGGCAATCGAAATTTGACGTTGAAAGAAATGCTGGAAATGTTGGCAACCATCACCGGCAAACCTGCGCCGCGCTTTGCCATTCCGCACTTCATTCCACTGGCTGTGGCGTTTGTGGATGAAATAATCCTGGGCAGGTTCGGTAAAACTCCGCAGGTGTCGTTTTACTCCGTGCAGATGTCGCGCAAAGCGATGTATTACGATTCGTCAAAAGCCGTCCGCGAACTCGGCCTGCCGCAAAGCCCTGTTGAAGCCGCAATCGAAAAAGCCGTTCGATGGTTTGAAGCGAATGGTTATGTGTAATTGTTTAGCGCTGACTTTTTCAATTGCGAAGCCGCTATCCCAACAGTCATCACTGCCACCAGCGAAACCTGAATCAGCAAGCGTGTCAGCGGACTGCCGTGAAAGAAAAAGTGCAGGCTGGCGTAAGCTAAAATTGGCAGCACAATTGCCAGGGACAATACGATGAATTCTGGGCGGTTATGACGTAACAACAACCATCCAATCGAAACGAACATGGTCAGCCAAAGCACTCCCCAATGCCGCGGATTTAACAACTCAAGAATCACTCCTTTGACAATAACCGGCAACAACCAGGCATTGGTTTGCAAGGTCTCCAATTCAAACGGCTGCACTTCCGTTCGGGCGGGCGCGCCGACGAAATTGACAAACAACTGCCAACCACCAAAAACCAGCAACCCCATTGAAATCGTTATTGCCAAGTGCAGCCATTTTCTCCAATCAGTGCCCCATCGTTTCAATTCAAACAAGGCCTTTAGACAAACCAAAATCGTCACGCAAAACCACAGGATTATCCCTTCCTGTTTCAGCCAGCAGCCAGCCGCCGCAATCAACCCGGCCAGGCGCAAAGCCGCAAAGTTTTCACTTTGCCAGAACTCGATCACATAAATGATTGCTGCCAGGTAAAAGACGGCCATGGGGAAGTCCGCATATCCGCTTGACGCGCTGCCATCGCCAATCAGCAGCAGTGGCACGGTGAAGATCATCAGTGGAGCTGTCAGCATTTGCCATGAAGCAACTCCCAATCGCCGATTGGCGGCATAAAGCAGACTAATTGCTGAAATAAAAAACATCCAGGCGACAACTTTTACCAACCCTTGATCCGCATGGTTAAGCCAGAGATAAAGCCAGCTTTCGATTAGTGGCAACATCAAGGGATAATTCTGGTGGGTCCAATCGCGCGATGAATCGGAAAAGAATTCCAGGGGAATCTTCCCGCCATTTAAAAAAATCAGGCGAGCTTTGACCTCAAAGTTGAGTAATCCATCCCAACCGAGCACGCGCACGGAACAAAGCCAACCGACAATGGCGATTTGAATGGAGGTTACCAACAGCAGTAATTTTGCTGCGCGGCTTTGCGGCCATAATTCTCTGAGTTCCTGGGGGAAACCGGCCCGCTTCCAACCTGACCAACCGACCGCAAGGCAAACTGCCGTTACCGACCAACGCAATCCACTGCCGGAAATGAAAAAGCCTAAGAGAAACAGTAATACTGAAACGAGAGAGGCACCAAGCAGAAAAGACAGAGCAAATAGCTCGGTTAAATTGGCTGAGGGCTGATTGCCTCTCAACAAACCGCCTATGCCTGAACCCGCAAGTATCATTAACAAAATGGCGAAGGTGAGCAGTAAGAAATCCATTCTTTCGTCTCTTTAATAGAAATCAGTTTCAGGTGCGAGCCGATTTCTGTCACAGGCTGTAACCCGGCAGGGGGACTGATCCGATAAAAAAACAACCAGCGAACCTGCTTTTCTTTGCGTGGCTGAAAAAGCAATTCAGACTGATTAACGTTTGCGTCGCCCATGCTGCAGTGGAGCGCTCCGACTTCATGGGGCCAGCTAAGGGAGGCAATGACGCGATAGGTTAATTCGATTTCCGGCGTTCGGCTTGGCGCGACAAAAATGATCGCGTCGTTTTCAGGCAACTGCGCAACAGCAGCCAGCACACGCTCTGAGGGGTTTTGAATTTCCAGTGAGCTAAGATAAGTGTTCGTGGTGGCATATTGACCGCCCGCCGAACGCGCCAAAGGCTGTTTGGCAACAACATTTGTCAGTTGTTGGTTGATCTTTGACAGGGATTCACAGCTTGAAAAAATGATGCCGCCAGCCGTCAGCAACCCAACGGTAGAAACCTTCACCCACTGCTTTTTTATTTCATTAATAGTCATAGGCCGCAAAGTCTGAAAAAGGTGTTAATCAAATCAAAATAGTAGACCACATACCAGCCCGGTGATTATGAAGCATAAGGTGGTTGTCCTTAAACACCCGGTTCATTGTCTTGCGCTTCCGGGTAATCGAAATGGCATTGCCGCTCCTATCGTCAACTCTGCGACGAGTGAAAGGTGAATCAGCAATCTGGGAAAAGAAGATTCCAGGTGGGCAATAAATGAAGGCCAGATGCTGAAAACATAAACGCTGGAGTAAAGGCCGAGCGGCAGTACCAAAGCCAATGGCAACAAAGCCAGCTTTGTTTTCTTCTGCCAGAACAGGGCTAAAATCGCTGTCGCCGCAATCAACCATAAAGCTCCCCAGTGTCGCCAGTTTGTCAGCTCACCTAACACAGCCTGCGCGACAACCGGCGCTCGCCACAGATTGACGCGCAGCGTTGAGAAGCTGACAGGTGAAAACTGGCTGATTTTCGCCAGGCTGAAACCCCGTACGAACAATTGCCAGCCAGCCATAACTAACAAACCAGGCAAAGACGCTTTCGCCAACTCAAACCAGCCGCGAATTGTTTTCATCGGAAGTTTGATCGTGGCCAGTGCCATTACGCATAGCCACAAAATCGCTCCATCCTGTTTCAGCCAACAGCCGCAGGCCGCAATTACCGTTGCTGTTTGCAATGCCGACCGATTTCCGCTTTGCCAAAACTCTGCCAGGTAAATCACCGCCGCCAGATAAAAGACCGCCAGCGGAAAGTCCGCGTACCCCGAAGACGCGCCGCCGTCGCCGACAATCAACAACGGTACGATGAAAATCAGCAGAGACGCTAGGAGTCGTCGCCAACCGACAACTCCCAGCAACCGATTTCCGGTATTCAGCAAACAAAGCGCGGAGATAAAAAACATCAAAAAGACAATTTTCACCAGTTGCTGATCCGCACGGCCCAGCCACAGGTAAAGCCAGTTTTCAGTCAGGGGCAACAGCAACGGGTAACTCTGAAGCGTCCACGAACGCGAAGGATCGGAAAAGTATTCCAGCGGGATTACTCCGCCGTTTAGAAAAGCCAGTCGAGCTTTGACTTCAAAATTGAACAACCCGTCCCAACCCAGTGTGCGAACGGAACTCAGCCAGCCGACTGTTGCGATTTGAACGACATTGATTGCCAGCAGCAGTATTGCCTGTGTGTCAAAGCCCCTGCTTACGCGCAGGTTACTGACACGGCTCCGCCGCCAACCTATCCAGCCGAGCGCTATGCACGCAGTCGTTACCAACAGTCGCAACGCAATGCCGGACACGAACAAGCCAAAGACGAAAAGTGAAAGCGAAATGACGGCTGAACCAAACAGAAAAGAGAGTGCAAAAAGCTCCGCGCTGTTTGCACAATTTGGCAGCAGCAACCGGCTGATTCCCAAACCGCCAAGCAATAAGAGGCACAGCGCTACTGCGAGCAATAGGAAGTCCATTCTTTTGCCTCTTCGATTGGAATCAGTTTCAG
>JAGNMH010000244.1 GCA_017991275.1 Acidobacteriota bacterium | reverse complement strand
GTGTTGTCGCTCAGCACAATCATCAAAACTGCCAGATCGTTCAGGCTCAATTGCGAAGTGTGATCGCCAAAGTTGTTGATGACTCCGCTGCCGCCGACTTTGTCCGTACGTTCCAGCCAGCGTTGATCCGTCAGCTTGTATTTTCCGGCGGCGGCTTGTTTGTGGAGTTCTATCAGCACGGGAATTTTGATCGAACTTCCGGTTGGGAAAGTCAGGTTCGAGTTGATAAGGATTTCTTCGCCAGTGGTCAGGTCACGAATGGAGACGCCCATCACGCCGTCAAAGCCAGCGACGATCTTTTCAATTTCGGCAGTGAGTTTGCGGCGTAAAATCGCGCGGTTGTCTGTCTGCGCTGCGATGGATTGGAAGGAAAGCAGGGCGAAGGTGATGGCAAGAAACAAGCATCGAAGTTTCATAAGCGCCTTTCTACAGTTTTCCGTTGCTGTGAGGTTTCACCAGATTGCTGACGGTCAGAGATAATGTGTTGACGTTGTCTGTCAAAGAATCAACTTTGGTCGTTAGTTTGACCATGTAATTCGTCAGTGTGTTCAAGTGACTGGTCATTTGATCCTGACCGGAGTGTATCTTTTCAACGTCAGCAGTGAGTGTCACCACGTCAGCGGTCAGTATTGCAATGTGTTCGTTAGTTTGTAGTTGTTGCGCACTAATTTGAGATAACTGTTTACTGGTCTGATCCAGACGAATACCGACTTTTTCAAGAATTACTTCGGTGCTTGCTTGCTGATTAAGGATGAATTCAATCACACGCTCCATTTGTTCAGATGTCATTTTGTTCTCTTTCGGGGTGGCGTGCCCCATTGTGCCTTTGCCCAAAAGTTTGCACAACTTATTCAGGCTTCGTTGGGCAGCCGGAATAAGAGTGCCCAGGCAGCAGGCTTTCGCGCTTCATCACCACGCTGTGCGGAGCGACGTACGCGCCTTCGCCGATGTCTGCGCCGTAAAGCAAAACGGAATTGCTTTCGACTGTGGCTCTGCGACGAATCCAGACGTGGTCAATTTTCAGCACACGGTCTTCAAAAGTGTGCGCCTGAAACTGGCAACAGACGGTGGAATCATCTTCAAAATGAAGCATGTCCGGGTCAACCACGTGAGAAAAACCATTGCCCAAAACTACGCGCTTGCCGATTTTCGACCCCATTGCTCGCAAATACCAGCCCAGCAGCAAAGTGCCTTCCAGAGTTGAAAGCGCGGCGCGGGCATAAACCGCCCACGCGACGTAAAGAAAATCCCAGCGACTGCACCAGCAAGACCACAGCGGATGAATTCCCGGACGCACTCGCCACAGCAAGCCCCACTTCATCGCCAGAATCAGCAGACACAACGACGCCGCAAATCCAAAAGTCAGCGCTGGCACTGCCAAGAAAAGGAAAACCGGAGGTGAAAAAATGGCTTCCGCATTTCCAACCAGCTTGAACCAGAACGTCAGAGCCAGCAGCGGAACTATAGGCAAAGCGAATCGAAGGAGTTCCCAGAACAGACGTGTGCAATATCGAATCAGCGAAGGTTCGTGAGTCAGGCTGCGGTCGCATTCGATGATTTCCCGGCGAGGCAGTTCAAACGGCGGATGCCCAAACCACGAAGTGCCGGGGCGAATAATCTGATCGTCGGCGACAGTGCAAACTCCCAGCAAAATGTCGTCAGGCAATTGCTGACCGATTGGAATGACCGCGTGATTGCCCAGGAAAGTGTTTGCTCCCAGCCGAGTCGTTGCCAGCGTCACGGTTCCGCGATGAACGCGCGGGCCGCCCAGATAAATTCCGTCGGCGAAGAAAGTCTCGTTGCCGATTTCAATCAGCTCAGGAACTACGTCAATGATCGTACTGATTTCGCATCCGCGACCGATTTTCATGCCAGCCAGCCGCAACCACACAGGCCAGAAAAGCGTGCCGCTGATCCATTCGCCAGCCGAACGAACCAGATCGGTTTTCATCCAGATTCTGATGTAACCGTAACTCCAGCGGTTGATGATTCCCGGGCGAACTCGGCCTAAAGCACGCATTGCCAGAGCCTCGATCACCAGAACTACAGGAGCGGAAACAATGATGAACAACGAAGCGATGGCGATTGAGACAGGATGAAACGAAGGATAATAAAGCCAGTTCACGACGCGCTGATCGTTCCAGCCGTAAATCAGCGGCAAGGCTATGATTGGCAGTTCCAGCGGCAATGCCAGCAAAGTCGTCAGACCGAATTGCGCCAGCAACATCAGGCAGCTTTGCCAAAAAGGCGAAAGCTCGTTTTCTAATGTCTGTTCCGGGCGAATCTCAGCTTTGCCCGCTGGCTTAGCCGGAATTCCGTCCCAGCGTTCGCCTGCCGGAATTCGTCCGCCGCTTTCCAGCGAAGCCGATGCAGCCAGAAAAGCACCGGGTTCCAAAACGGTGTTGCCGCTGACTCCGGCGCGAACTTCCAGCGTGCTGTTTTCACCGAGCGAAACCGAATCCACGATCAAATGGCCTTCGCTTAACTCAACCAGGCGAATCGAAGCGTCCTGGCTGACCGTTACGTTGTCGCCGATTTCCAGCAAGTCCCAGCCGCCCTGACGCAGATTGACTCCGCGATGGATGTGAACCCGATGGCCGATGCGTGCTCCCAAAACCCTGAGTGCGATGTTTTGAAATTCCGTGCCTTCGATTACCTGCCAGGGGATGATTCGCGCAGTGGTTTGGATTATCCAGTGGCGAACGTAAAAGCTTCCCCAAACTGGCGCTTGCATTGGTTGGTAAGTGCCGACCAAAACCTTCTTGACCAGCAAAGCGAACAAAACGCAAAGCGGCGTGTAAACCATAAAACCGGCAAGCAGAATCAGCGGGCTGAGCAAGACCAACTGGATAAGTCCGAGTTGATGAACCAGTAGCGGCAACAAATCAAAGGCGACGTAATACGACACTGCCGAACCGACGATCAGCCCCAGCGTCAGCCACAGAATTTGAATCATCGTTGCCAGAATGGGGAAGGTTTTTGCAGATTCGGAATCACTGACGGCTGGCCTGGTTAATAAAGCTTTCGGGCCGGTAGTCGGTTGAACCAGTTCAGCAAGTTTGGCGATGGTGCGCGCCTCGTAAAGGTCGCGCACGGTGACGGATTCGGTCGTTGGGTCGTCGCGCAGCAGCGAAATCAAAACAGCGGCGTTCAACGAATCTCCGCCAAGGTGATTGAAGAAATCGTCGTGAATCGAAACTTTCTCCAGCCGAAGAACTCGGCGAACGGCGACGGTCAGCTTTTCTTCCATCACATTGCGGGGAGCTACGGTTTCCTGGCGGTCATCTGAGTTTTGAGCTTTGATGATGGGCAAGGCTGCGCGATTCAATTTGCCGCCAACAGTAGTCGGCAATTCTTCGATCAAGGCGAATCGGCTGGGAACCATGTATTGCGGCAAAGTTGCGATGAGCGCGGCTTTCAACTCATTGAAAGATGGCTGGTTGTCGTTGCTGTCAGGCACAATGAACGCGACGAGTTGAGCTTGTCCGGCTTCGCCCTGAACTCGGCAAGCGGCTTCGCGGACTCCGTCGCATTCAGCCAGTCGGGCTTCGATTGCTTCAAGTTCGATTCGATAACCGCGCAGCTTGACCTGAGAATCAATTCGACCGTGATAGTGCAAGTTGCCGTCAGCGTCACGGTGAACCAGATCGCCGGTTCGATAAATCCTTCCGAAATGCTGATGCGTCGGGAATTTTTGAGCGGTCAGTTCAGGCCGATTTCGATAACCTCGCGCCAGACTGATTCCGCCCAGACAAAGTTCGCCACGTTCGCCGTTGGCGACTTCAGTCAGCGATTCGTCCAGAACCCAGGCTTGCAACCCTGGAATCGGCTTGCCGATGGTGATTGGCTGGCCTTCAAAAACAGTTCCGCGTGTCGCGGTGACTGTGCATTCAGTTGGGCCGTAACCGTTTTCCAGCCGGCGGCCTTTTGCCCAGTGATCGGCCACATCACGCGGCAAAGCCTCGCCGCCAACGTAAAGCAATTTCAAATCTGGCAGCGCCGTTTCAGGATCGTTGCAGCCGGTTGTGCGAAGCAGCGTCGGCGGCGGGCATAAAACCGTGATGCGTTCGCGCTGGAGCCAGGGAATCAAATCAGGGCCAAGTCGCGAAGTTTCGTCATCCATCATTACGACAGTTGCTCCAACGGCAAAAGCCAGCCAGATTTCTTCCAGCGACGAATCGTAAGCAGGCGAAGAACTCTGACCGACGCGGTCGTCCGGCATCAGTCCGAATTCTGCAATGTCGGAAGCGACTAAATTGACGATGCTGGCATGTTCGATCATCACGCCTTTGGGGCGGCCAGTCGTCCCTGAAGTGTAAATGATGTAAGCCAGACTATTCGGCGTTACCCACGATGGAGGAGAGAAGGAGTCGCCATTCTTTTGCGTTTCAAGCTTAGCCGCATCAAACGCAAGTTCCGCATTAAAGCCGCATTGTTCGATCCTGGACAGACCTTCGTTATCAGTCAGCACAGCAACGGCTTCGGCGTCTTTCAGAATGTCGCGAATCTGTTCGTTTGGAAAAGCCGGGTCAATACAGGTGTAAGCGGCTCCGGTTTTGAGTACGGCCAGTTGACTGATGTAAAGCTCAGCGGTCTTTGGCAGCAGAATGGCGACAACACATTCTTGGGTGACGAACTGTTTCAGAAACGATGCAGTGTTGTTGGCGCGACTCTCGACTTCAGCATAAGTGAGCTGTCGTCTTGCTTTTTGTCTGGTTGAAGGCGGAATTTCCAGCGCGATCCGATTCGGCCATCGGCTGGCTGCAAGTTCAAAAAACTGATTAAGAAAAATAGGTTGTGGAACGTATTCAGCCACTTCAGATAAAGTCGGGTGAAGGGACAAACTCATGGACTTAGACTGCCTTGTTAGAAATTTTGTGAGATGGGAGGTTCTGTTTCACGATCGGCAGGAAGTGTTTTTGACAGCCATTGACACCCCTGATTGTTAATTGACGCGACGATTGTGACCTTGCCAATAAGGCTCGCGCAACTCCTTCTTCATTATTTTTCCGGTTGCACTTTTGGGCAATTCGCTTTCACGGATTTCTACGCGCTTAGGGACTTTGTAATCCGCCAGCCTTGCCGAGCAGAATTCGATCAACTCGTTTTCAGTTATGGATTTTCCGGGTTTAACCGTCACGATTGCAGTGACGGTTTCGCCCCATTTTTCATCTGGCACGCCGATAACAGCGGCTTCGTGAACGCCAGGATGCTGGTAAACAACGTTTTCGACTTCGCTGGAGTAAACGTTTTCGCCGCCTGAAATAATCATGTCTTTCTTGCGATCAACCAGGTAAATGTAACCATCTTCATCAGTTGTAGCCATGTCTCCGGTGTGCAACCAACCGTCTCGCAAAGCGGCAGAGGTTTCTTCCGGGCGTTTCCAATAGCCCATCATTACATTCGGACCGCGAGCAATTACTTCGCCGATTTCGCCGGGATTGGCGAACGTGCCGTCGTCTTTCAGTATTTCGACTTCTACGCCTGCGACCGGGCGCCCGCACGAAGCCAGGCGGCGGGTCAAACGCTCTTCGCCTTCGGTAATGTGGTCTTCGTGTGGCAGTGAGGTCAGCAGGGGACTGGATTCAGTTTGGCCGTACCCTTGGGCGAACTCGACGTTCGGTAACCGCTTCATTGCATTTTTCAGTAACTCCACAGGCATAGGGGCTGCACCGTACGTGATGCGCCGCAGACTATTGAGGTCGTATTTGCTGAAGTCAGGGTGATTGATCAAAAAATTGATCATTGTCGGAACCAGGACTGTGCTGGTGACTTTGGCGTTTTCGATCAGCCCCATCATCGCTTTCAGGTCGAATTTTTGCAGAATTGTATGAGTTCCGCCGTTGACGGTGATGTTTATGACAGCGGGAAAAGTCGCCAGATGAAACATAGGAGCGGCATGCAGAAAATTCAGACCCGGCTCCGGCGCTCGCGTTGCCAAAGTGTGCAGCGCATTCATCCAAAGATTGCGATGGCTAAGCATGACGCCCTTGGGCAAACCTGTTGTACCGCTGGTGTAAAACAGTCCGGCGAGTTCTTCGTCAGAATGGTCATAGTCAGACGGAAATTTGAAGTCTTCATTGGTGTGTTCGGATATCAGAGTTTCATAGTTGTTGAATGCTTCGCCGCCGCCAATGGCTATGAAATGCTCTATTCCTTCCAACCGGTTCTTGAACTTGGACGCCAAAGGTTGCAGCAGTTCGTCCGTGATAAAGGCTTTGCATTCTGCATCATTGATGATGAAGACAAGTTCGTCCGCCGCCAGTCGAGTGTTCAAGGGAACGACGACCGCGCCAATTTCGAAACATGCGTAAACAGTTTCCAGAAACTGGGAACTGTTAAGCACGTAAACAGCCAGGCGGTCGTTTCGACGAATCCCCAGCGAGTGCAACGCGGCTGCGAAAGCCAGTGTTCGGTGTTCAAGCTGTCGGTAAGTTTGCCTCTGGTCATTGAAAATGGTGGCGGTGTTGTTGGGGAAATAGCGAACTGCGCGCCTCAGAGCACGATTTAGGAGCATCACTTGTCTCCGGGTTAAAGTGAATCCGGCAAAGATCAGTTAGCTTTGCCAAAAAGTATAAAGCTTGCCCAGTAATATGGATGATGAAAATCCTTATTCGAGCTGTTGAGCATGGTCATTGCAGCTTTCTGTAATGCCTCGGCTTTGGTCGCCCGTTTGTTGTGGCCCAATTTGGAATACATGGAAGAAATCAGATTGGCGGTTGCCAGTGAATCCACCTGCCATTGGCTAACAACTGTTGTCGGACAACCTGCTGCGAATATGGCCCACGGCAAACCTACTATTCCTTCCCCCTCACGCATCTGTCCGCGCCCTGAATCACAGGCTGACAACACCACCATCTCAGCGCTCAAATGCATTTTGGCAATTTCACGCGCTTCTAAAAAACCATCATCCAGGTTTTTTTCGCCGTTTTGAGCCAGAACAATGCTTGAACGCATCGGATCCAAGCTGCCGAATATGCCATGGCTTGCCAGGAGAATGATTCGGTATTTCGGAGCCAGGGCTTTGAACTTTTCCTCGGTTGCCATCTTTCCAATGAATACATTGCTTGTTGCTGGGTTGTGCAACTGACTGATTTTCTTTACCAGAAATTCTGCATTTTGCAGGTTCTCCAGTGGTTCTATCGCCTCGCCGTTTGAAGTGGTCAAGCCTGCTCGTTTTGCCAGAAAAGGATTCCCGAAAGCCAGCAGATCAAGTTGAGGAGGATGGTCGGGGTGTTGTTGTGAGGCTTTTTCTAAAACACCGAATGACGGAACGTATGAAATCGCAGCTTGCTCAATCAGGTAATGATTGTCAGCCGTTTTCAAAGCTTGAAAAGGCAGCTCCCACAACGGCCCGTCTGGCACAATTATCAGCTCAGTCTTGTTTTTTAGTTGCGCCTGAGCTTTGCCAAGCAAATGGTCGTGTAAGTCTCGGGATGCGATTCCAAGATCATCGGTCTGATCCTTGCCCATAATAAGGTTGCGGAATTTTTTTACCTTCTTTTCAATTTGATCGTTTGTCAGAATAAGTGGGTAAGCTTGTAATTCAACTTCGCCTGCTGATTTTGTCGCCACAAAAAGAAAAGCCTGCTCTCCGGTGATGGCGAACTGGAGCAAGGCAGTTCTGTCGTTATGCAGCAATGACTTCAAATCCAGGTTGAATGCCTGTATGCC
>JAGNMH010000243.1 GCA_017991275.1 Acidobacteriota bacterium | reverse complement strand
GTGTAGAGAATATCTGACGTTAGTGCTTCAAAATTTTGTGGTGGCCTCGTTAACCACGCTCAGCACTCCGCATAAAGGATCGTCACAAGCTGATCTGTCTTTGGATTTGCGCGAGGTCGGCGTGGCAGGTGCTTTTCGTAGTGGAGATAGCATACCGCAGGATTTGGTGCTCGCGCTGAGTGTATTTTTTGCCAGACAAGACAATGCGACCATTCAAATGAGAGTGAAATACATGCGCGATACGTTTAATCCTGCGAATGAACCACGACTGCCCGGAAAAATGAAAGCTTATGAAAATGAAGTTACTGTCAAATACTATTCTTACGGTGCGAATGCGAATACCGATCTAAGCGTAGATTCAACAACTGGGGAACAAACAATCTCGGATCAAGAAGCAGCAGGCTCTGTTTTCAAGAATAAGTTAATCGTAGGACCAATATTTGGAAGGCGCGCTGCGGAAGAAGCATATAGATATCTATACAAATATAATCTAACAAAGGTCGAATATCAGACAAAAAATGGCAAAGAGGTTCCATTCAGAGTGTTTCGCGATCCTAGTGATCAAGGAGCTACATTAAAGGGTAGAAACGATTTCTTTGTCCCAGTTCTGAGCACAAGATTTGTTACACCATCACAAATAAATTCTCAACACAAAGGTGATGAAGACCGTAATCATCAAACAATTGCGGTACCAGCTACTGCGATTAAAGTGATTGACCTTATTAAGGCATCCAATCCGTAAAACCTTTGAATTATCTCTACTTATAGGAGGAAGAGATATGTGCAAACTTCCCGTTATAATACTGTTGGTTCTGAGTTGCGGTTTAACAGCCCACCAACAATCCAAAAAGCAACAACAGATGTATCCGGTTATAACAAAAGGCCGATATTGGTTTATAGATAGCACTGGAAAGTTGTTATTTGAATTGCCAAAAGGCTCTTATAACGTCAGCAATTTCTCGGAGGGCCTAGCTGATTTTGGATTGAGGACGGGGGAGGGGCTTTCACAGTTCGGGTTTGGGTATTTTGATACTCAAGGTAAAATAAGCATTGAGCCAAAATATCGAGAAATAAGCAGGTTTTCTGAAGGGTTGGCGGCAATAAAAGTGAAGGAAAAGATGAAATGGGGATTCATCAACAAGAGTGGCGAGGTAATAATAGATGCTCAGTTCGATTCAGCTTTACCATTCTCAGAAGGCTTGGCATCTGTTCGGTGTCGCTCAGATCATCCTGATCGTGCTTGTCGCGACAAGTGTGGGTACATTGATAAATCTGGCAATTGGGTTATCAAACCCCAATTCGGCATTGCCTCGTCTTTTTCTGAAGGGCTGGCAAGAGTGGCAACCGGAGAGGAGTGGAGGCCAGGAATGTATGGATATATCAACAAAGAAGGCGTATTCGTTATTCCGCCCACAAAATACAAATCATCCAGTGACTTCTGTGAAGGGTTGGCAATGGTGCAAGTCCATTTCCCTCCAGTAGAGGAATGCCCTCCGGGCAGGCGATGCGGGGATGGGGTAGATAAAGTTGGCTATATTGATAAAACGGGCAAAATGGTTATCGCACCGCAGTTCGATGGTGTTTACGACGTAATTTACACTGCTAGTGATGTGAGCGAGCCATTTAAATATTATAGCTCTGACAAGGAAAGAGATTTTTCAGAAGGGCTGGCAGCAATAAGGATGGAGGATAGGCTATGGGGATATGCCGATAAGCAGGGACGGATTGTCATTAAGCCGCAGTTTGTTTACGCCGGACAGTTCAAAGAAGGACTTGCTGCTGTAGCGATTCGGAAATCTAATAAGAGAATTTACGGATTTATCAACCAAGGCGGTCAATTTATTATTCAACCTAGATACGATGACGTTCACGAATTCAAGCATGGACTGGCGGCAGTGTTCTTTACTAATTCATATGGAGACATGAAAAAATGGGGCTACATAAACAAAAAGGGAGAATACGTCTGGCAACCGACCAGGTAGTTCAAATCCTTGTCAAGGCAAGGTATCAAGGGAGTTTTTATGTTACTTATTCGTAAACCGGTTATGGCGCTAGTTCTGACGCTGGCGCTTCTAGTATCAGCAGCCGCCCAGACGCCGGTCAGGACCGGCGGCCCATCGCAATTGACCAGGGATGTACGTTCCGTTCTGGTTCAACCTGGAGTGCCGAGCACGCTGATGCCATTTACGGTTGACCCTGCCAGCGGTGGCGGCGACAGGTTTCACATCATTTCGACCAACGCTAACGCGGTAGTTACGCTGATTCTTCCCAGCGGAACCGAGGTGACATCCGGCAATGCGCAGTCGCTTGGATTTTCCTACGAGGTTGCACCAGCAGATGCGAGCGAGCCGGACTCTTCGATCCCAACTCCGTTGCTGAATCCGGGTACACAAACACTGATCGGGTTGCCAGCTACTTCTCAGGCAGGGACGTATCAAGTCAAAGTGAATACCCTCTCCGCATCGGGAGTATCTCTGATTTTGGCCAACTACTATTCTTCATCATTGGTAAGTGTCGGATTAACTACGGATAAAGATAATTATAAAACTGGCGATACCATCGTCCTGTCGGCTCTGATCTTTAACGATGTTACCCCGATTACCAACGCGACGGTGCAGACCGAGGTTCGGGACTCGGCGATTCCACCGACCTTTTCACAGCAGATACAGTTGATTGATTCAGGACAATATGACGCCGCTACCGGAGACGGGATTTATACGGGCAGTTTAGTCCTGAATACGTCCGGCAGCTATATTGTGTCCATTCGCGTAACTGGGACTTCATCCGGAGTTAATTTCTCTCGTTTTGCCAGCACGTCTTTCCGCGTACTGCCGTCGGCTGCTACCTTTACGTCTGTTTCAGCCGCAGGCGTAGACGATAACGGCAATGGAAGAGTGGATCGGGTTGAGATAACTGCGAACTTGAATGTTCCGGCTGCCGGGAAGTATATGTTTGGCATCAGTCTGTGGGGTGATAACAATCAATTTGTCCGGGCTACTACTGAAGCGAACCTAACGGCGGGATCGCAACAGCAACTTAAAGTGTCATTTCCTGCAATTGACTTTGTGGACCCGAAAACAGGCAGGTTGAAACTGGGAAGGTCAGGTGGGTTTGATATGAAACATGCCGACCTCCACTACGTGAATGCTCCGGACTTCTTCAAGGCGGATTCTCTTGAAAACGCTGGCACCACTGGAACCTATTTGTTCGAGCGCAATTCCATTATCTTTACGGGTAACAATTCGATCTCAACCACTGATCCGAATGGCAATGGGAAATACGATTCGTTGCGAGTAACTGCGGAGGTGAATCTGCTGGATGCCGGGAATTACATTTGGCAGGCAAGGCTGGTTGATCCGACTGGCGCTGAAGTGGCGAATTACAACGTAATCACGACTCTGCCACCGAGTAGTCAGTCAGTGAATATCTCTACCGCGGGAACTTATTCATTGGTTTTCAATTTTGACGGCCAGCTCATCAGCCGGAGCGGGAAGAACGGCCCGTACACGGTGGAAACAGCGGTGGTCTATTCAACTGATGTTGCGGCCAATGCGACGGCGGTCAATAACCTGATTACTTCGGCGGCCTATTTGTACACGCAGTTTGAACCGCCAATCATTCTGGAATGCCGCAACTTTCAATCGGCTTTGCCCAGCGGGCAAAGCACAGTAACGGTGACTTACCCGCTGCCAAATGCGCTAGGCGCGATCTATCCGGTAACGACTTCCTGCACGCCGCCGCCGGGTTCGGGCTTTCTCACCGGAGTAACAACAATCAACTGCACGACGACGGAATCCATCAGCAATCTAACTACGAGTTGCAGCGGAACCCTGACCGTTACATCAACCGCCGATACGATTCCGCCGACAATCAGTTGCCCGGCCAATGTGCAAGCTGTGATTCCGTATGGACAAGGTTCCGGGCCGGTGACGTACCCAAACCCGGTGGTCAGCGACAATCGCACGGGTGCGACTTTTTCATGTACACCGGCTTCCGGCTCGAACTTCTTTCGCGGCGTCACGCCGGTGACTTGCACGGCGAGCGACACCTCGAACAATCAGGCCAGTTGCAGTTTCACGGTGTCGGTTTACGATGTCAGTTTGCAGGACAATCAGTTGAAACATACCTTGTGGTTTAATTCGACGACCGGCGATTATTACTTTTTCAGTTGCGATGGCGGTGGGTACACCCTGGCTGGCAAAGGGACAATCACGCGCCAGGGCTGTGAAGTCAGGCTGGGCGGCGATCCACGCGTATCAGCCACGTTTGTCGCCTGTGCTTCAACGCCGTCAGTCAGGTATGGCAATGCGCTCATCAAGCCCAACCCTGTTGGCGGGTGGTTTTACATCACTGATAGCAATTCGCTGGATAACCTGAACCGTTGTCCGTCGCATTAATCGGCCAATTGTCCCTGATAGCAATAAGAGAGGTTTGTTATGAATTCAATGCCAATTATCTTTCGCAGTAAATCGCGCGTCTTCTTGTTACTAGCTGTTACGTCTTTCTGTACCTTGAGCTATGACAATTTTGGAAGCAATCTTACTTCGGCTCAAGTTCAACAACCGAGTTCTAATGACCGAATAGATTCAATCGCGGGAGCGTGGGATTTGTTCGTGACAGTTGACGGCGCGGCGAGCAGCGAGCAGCCGTCAACTATTGTGCTGTTGGCGGCTGGCAATAAACTGACCGGCAAGATCGTCGTACCGAAGGTGGAGCCGACTGCGAACGGTTTGCTGACAAGCGGGAGCATAGAGTTGACGCTCAGCGATTTGAAGCTTAACGACAAGACCTTTTCGTTCAAAGTCAGCGACGACGGGAATGAGATGAACGCTGAGTTAGTCAAGCTGAATGACAACGAGTACGAAGGGCGCTGGCGCTCGCCAGTTCAGGGGCGCTGGAAGAGCGAAAAGAGCGAGTTCGCCGGCGCGATTAAGATCAAAAGAAAGAAGTAAAGTAAGCATGGCGCAACGTTTCCTACCGGTCACGGTACTGACCCGGAGTTTTACGAACCATTCGCAGGACTGATTCTTCGGCGGTCAGTTCGGCGATCTTTTCGATTTCAACCCAGGCCAGGTCTTTCGATTCGTTACTGATGACAAGCGGCACGGTTCGATCAGCCGCAAACAAAAACCGAATGTCGTAATGAAAGTGCGCCGGTTCTTTTGGATTGGCGGGGATGGCGTGAACGTCCACGTCAAAGATTTGATCGGACAGCGGCGTGACGTTTTCCAGACCGGATTCTTCGCGGGCTTCGCGCCACGAAGCGCTTAGCATATCGGCATCGTCTTCGACGTGACCGCCAAGCTGAACCCAGCAATCGAACTTGCCGTGATACGTCAGCAAAGCGTGCGAGCGATCTTCGCTTATCACCCAGGCTGAGCCGGTCAGATGCCCGGCCAGTTGCTGGCGCGAATGAAAGTTATCGTAACTCTGCACGAACTGTTTGATGTCCGCCAGCATTTGCGCTTCGTGCTCGTCGGCGGGTTGATGAGCATCAAGCAACTGTAAAGTCAGGTCTCTATTCATTCCTCAAAATCCCCAGCGGTTTCTTGACCATCACGTCCCAGCTTGATAGCACGCCCACCAGAACGACTACGGCCAAAGTTGCCACGACGCCAATCAGGTTGACCGACGGAATGAAGTGCCATTTCAGCTTCAAGGCTTTTTCGGCAATTGCCCAGGTCAAACCGATTGCCGCAGTTGAACCGATCAGCCCAGCCAGCAAACCCAGCACTCCGTATTCAACCAGCAGAGTCCAGACGATCAGTTTCTTTTTCGCTCCCAGAGTTTTCAGAATCGCCGATTCATACAGGCGATGGAATTTCGTCATCGCAATCGAACCTATCAGAATCAACATACCGCTGAGGAAGACAAAACCTCCGACAAAGGAAACCGCCAACGAAACTTTCTGCACAATTCCGCGAGCGACTTCGATGATGTCGCGTACGTCTATGACCGAAAGGTTCGGAGCTTTGTCAACCAGTTCGCGTTGAAGCTGAGCGCGGGCGGTTGTGTCAGCCGGGCCTTTGATGGCGCTGATGTACATCGCCGGAGCATCGTCCAACGAACCCGGTCGGAAAACAACCAGAAATCCTGTACGGGCGTTTCGCCAATCAACCTGGCGAATGTTGCTAACGCGCGCGGTGATTTTTCGTCCAAGCACGTCAAAAGTCATCGCGTCGCCGACGTTCAAACCGAGTTCGTCGTGCATCAATTCTTCGATGGAAACTTCCGGCTCCGCTGAAGGCGTCGAATCCCAGAAATTTCCGGCAATGACTTTTTCGTTGTCGTCGAGTTTCGCTCGATAAGTCAGCACGTATTCACGTCCGAGCATGCCTCGATTTTGGCCTCGATTTTCGCGGCTGTTGTCGCCGGAGCGAGGCCGCTCCAGGTTCACTTCGCTGCCATTGATGGCCGCAATGCGAGCGCGAATGGTCGGAATGATTTCCGGCTTGTTGCCGGTGAATTTGGTGATGGCTTCTTCGACGGCAGGCCGTTGGTCTCGCTGAATATCAATCAGGTACATATCGGCTTTGAAATTTTCCAGATCAACTCCCAATTCGTAACGCAGATTCAATTGCAACGACCGGACACCGACGACAAAGAAAACTCCCAGACCAACAGCCATCAAAATGATTCGAGTTTGGTTGCCGGGACGGTAAAGACTGTTAATGCCCTGGCGAATGGTGAAGGAAGGAACCCGGCGAAATCCACGAACGAACTTCATCAGCAAAGTCGCCGTCAGATTCAAAATCAAAGTCATCGCCGCCAAAGCAATCAGAAAGATTCCGCCAATTTTGAACGATCCGGCCTGCCAGCTTGATATGGCCAACAAACCGGCGCTTACAAAAACTCCAACCAGGATTTTCAGCGGATCAAACTTTTTTCCACCAGGAACTTCGGTGCTTCGCAAAACCAGAATCGGTTTGATCTGGCGAATTTGCAGCAACGGCAGCAGCGAAAACAGCAGTGACACCAGCAAGCCAATGCTCAAACCTTGAAGCGCGGCTTGCCACGTCAAATGGATTTCAATGCTGGTGGGCAAAATTCCCGCGAAGTATTTCGGCAAAACCCAGGCCAGCACTTGCGCCAGCAATAATCCGAACAGGCTGCCAACCACGCCCAGCGCCATCACCTGAACCAGATAAGCTCCAAGC
This sequence comes from Acidobacteriota bacterium, assembly GCA_017991275.1. GTDB lineage: Bacteria > Acidobacteriota > Blastocatellia > RBC074 > RBC074 > RBC074. Next base: position 519 of record JAGNMH010000243.1, on the reverse strand, counting down.
ACGCGCGTGTTGCGTCCGCCCAGAGTTTTCAGAATCGCAATCGTTTTCATCTTTTGCTGAACGAACACACGAGTCACGCTGAAAATGCCAATGCCACCCAAAACCAGAATCACCAGACCAATCAGGCTCAGATAATCTTCCACCTGGGTCAGCGATTCGGTCAGGCGATCCTGCGAAAATCGAAACGACCGCACGGTGATGCCGGATTGCGACTGCAAATCATCGCGAAGCTGAGTGACCAGCCGATCCATTTCGCCATCGCGGGTTTTGAATAAAACCCGGTGGCGCGCGCGACTGCCAAAGCTTGTCAGACCTGCGGCAACAGCGTCTTCATAAGTGACCATCACTCGCGGGCCTATGCTGAAGGCGTTCATAGTGTTGCCGGGTTCCTGCTCAATGACTCCGCGAATGGTGAAATCCAGATTGCCGATCTTCAGCGTTTCGCCCACCTTCAACCCCAGCGCCGTCAACAAAGTCTGTTTGACCAGCGCGCCTCTATCTTTCATCAAGTCGTAAGAA
>JAGNMH010000242.1 GCA_017991275.1 Acidobacteriota bacterium | reverse complement strand
GCTCATTCCTTAACTTAATGCCATTGGCCTAAAGGCTGAACTCTATGCTTTTTGGGCTTTGAGTAATTTTTACAGCAACCCTCGCTCTTTTACTTCCAGGTATTTGTTGACCAGTTGAAACGACAATTGCCCGGCCTGAACGTCCAAAGCCAATCCGCCCAGTTCCGTAATTCTGGCCAGAGCTTCTTCGCGTTGTTGCAGTAATTCTTCGGCGACGCTTTGTTTGTAAACGTCTGCGACGATTTTGGGTTCCGTGGCGACCAGAGCGCGCAAATCGTTGTCGCCGATGGTGACGATCAGCGGCAGGTGTCTGGGCAGCAGCGCAGCCGTGTAAGCCAGCAATTCCGCCGAAGCGTCGCGGTCAACCAGATCAGTCAGAATCACAACCAGCGAACGCCGTTTGCAGTTTTGCGACAGGTACTGAAAAGCTCTGGCGTAAGACGGTTCGATCATCTGAGCTTTGATGTTGTACAGAGCTTCGGTCATTGCCGCCAACTGACTGTGGCGACGTTGCGGCGGCAGGTAACTGACGACTTGCCGATTGAAAACCAGCAGGCCGATGTTGTCTCCTCCGCTGGTTGCGACGTAACCGATGGCCAGCGCGGCGTTGATGGCGTGATCCAGCTTCGACAAATGCTCAATGCGCGAAGTCATCAATCGCCCGGCATCAATCATGACCACAATGTTCTGGTTGCGTTCGATCTGGTATTGCCTGGTCGTCAGCTTGCCGCGCCTGGCCGTGGCCGTCCAGGAAATATGTCGAAGCTCGTCGCCGATGACGTAATCGCGCAGGCTTTCAAATTCGCGTCCCTGGCCGCGAACTCTGGAACGGCGCAATCCCAACTGGCGATTGCGCCGGGCGTGAAGTTCGTACCGTTTGGCTTCGTTGATGTTCGGATAAACCTTGACGCTTTCAGTCGCAGGAATCAAGGCTTGTTTGATGACCAGTCCCAGGCGAGAACGCCAGCGCAGAGCAACGTTTCCGAAACCGAAATTTCCTCGCGAAGCGGCATACAATTTATAAACAACCATTGCCTCGGCTGCGCCAGTGCGTATGCGGCGAGTTTTGGCAATCAGCATTCTGTCGCCGCGCAATTCCAATTCGTAAGGGTATTCATCTTTGATGGTGAAAATCGGAGAGCGCGAAAAGCGTCCGGGAAGTTTGACTGTGAGATGCAGTTGGACTTCGTTCTCTTCTCCAATCATAAAGCGGCGCGGCATGACCCGGCGGACTTCAATCAGAGATTCTTTTTCCGTCAGCTTGAAATCAACAATGGCAATCGCCAGCAACAACAAATCGTAACCCAGCAGCCACCACTTCAAATTCGGTTGAGCGGCAAAGCCCGTCCACATCGCCACTAACGGCAAGCCGCCGACTGCAAAAAGGATGAAGAACCTACGTGTAAATATCATCGAGGAATTTCAATCGCAGAGATGATCTCATCCAGAATCGCTTCTTCGGTGATGCCTTCGATTTCGGCCTCAGACCTTAAAAGAATTCGGTGACGCAAAGCCGGGTGAGCCACATCGCGCACGTCATCCGGTGTGACGAAATCACGTTCACGCATTGCCGCCAGAGCTTTGCTGGCCAGCAACAAAGCGACAGACGCGCGCGGGCTGGCTCCCCATAACAGACTTGGATGTTCGCGCGTGCGGCGAACCAGATTGACGATGTAACTTTGCACGCTGGATTCGACGTTGACCTTGCGCACTTCGGCGCGGCATTGAGTAATGATCGCCGGGTCGTCAATTACGACCAGCGGCACGTTTTCCAGCTTGCGAGCGTTGAAGCCCGATTGCCAGTTGGCGACGATTTGCTGCTCGTCTTCGGCGCTGGGATAAGAGATCAAAATCTTGAACAGGAAGCGGTCAAGCTGAGCTTCGGGCAGCGGATAAGTGCCTTCGTATTCAATCGGGTTTTCAGTCGCCAGCACCAAAAATAGCGGAGACAGCAGATGGCTTTCGCCGTCAATCGTCACCTGGCGTTCTTCCATCGCTTCCAGCAACGCGGCCTGAGTCTTTGGCGGAGTCCGATTGATTTCATCGCCAAGCAGAATATCCGTGAACACCGGCCCGTGCCTTAAGCTGAATTGCGACGTGGCGACGTTGAATACATTCGTGCCTGTAATGTCCGAAGGCATTAAGTCCGGCGTGAACTGAATGCGGTTGAAACCCGCGCCCAGAATGCGCGCCAGAGTCTTAACCATCAAGGTTTTAGCCGTGCCCGGTACGCCTTCCAGCAAGGCGTGACCTTCGGCCAACAGGCAGATCAGAATTTGATCAATGATCGCATCCTGACCGACGATGACTTTGTGGATTTCGCTGCGAATGTGTTCGGTGACCTGGCTAACGTAATTTGCCATGCGTATTTTGGGGGCTGATTTCCTTTCAGAGTTTTTACTTCCTTTTGCGAGGCGCAACTATACTCAAAGACTCTGAAGCCGACAATCGTTGCCGGGAAACGCGGATTGCGAAGATGTTTTTCTGCTGCTTTAATTGCGGCCATGCCAAATCTGATTATCGGGTCACGCGGCAGCAAGCTGGCGCTGTGGCAATCTAACTGGATCAAACAGGAACTCGAACGGTTGCATCCGGGCTTGGTGGTCGAACTGGAGATCATCAAAACCACTGGCGACAAGATGCAGGAAGTGTCGCTGGCGGGCCTTGCCGGGGCAGGCAAAGGCGTGTTTACCAAAGAAATCGAAGAAGCGTTGATTGATCGTCGCATTGATCTGGCCGTGCATAGTTTGAAAGATTTGCCGACGGTGTTGCCGGACGGATTGCACATCGCCGCCATCACTGAACGCGTTGATGTGCGCGACGCTTTGATTTGCTCTGCGGCGTTGCACAGCACCGTCAAAGCGATTCGCGATTTGCCCAAAGGCGCCCGCGTTGGAACCAGCAGTTTGCGCCGCCGAGCGCAGTTGCTGCATCAGCGGCCAGACCTTCATGTTCTGGAATTGCGCGGCAACGTGGACACTCGGTTGCGCAAGCTGGACGAAGGTCAATACGACGCAATCATTCTGGCGTCGGCTGGATTGATCCGCCTGGGATTTGCCGACCGCATCAGCGCGCGCATTGATCCGGCGGAAATGCTGACCGCCGTCAGCCAGGGCGCGCTCGGCATCGAATCTCGCGTCAACGACGACCGGACAAACCTGTTGCTGGAATCGCTGAATGATTGGCCTACGCGATTTGCCGCCGAAGCCGAACGCGCCGTGTTGCGAGAACTCGGTGGAGGTTGCGCGGTTCCGATTGCCGCTCTGGGCGTGGTGAATGCAGACAACCAATTGCGGCTGGAAGGCTTGGTTGCCGATGTTGACGGGCGAGAGTTGATCCGATTGCACGTCGAAGGCTCCGCGCACCAAGCCGAAGAGATTGGCGCTCAATTGGCCGAAGCCTTGGTGCGAGCCGGAGCTCGTGAGCTGTTGCAGTACGGGGAGCGTCAGCGACCTGAGCCTGTCTCAAACTCAGCCACGCAGGTTCAACAGGCATCGCCAGCCCAATCCGCCGAGACAAAGATTGTGTCAGCAGCAACGTCTGCTAAGCGAGAGGTTCAGGTCGCTGACGCTCCCCGTACCGCACCCAATGTCGAACAGCCGTTGGCCGGACGCAAAGTGATCGTTACACGTTCGCCCAAGCAAAGCGGCGAGATGGTTCGATTTCTGGAAAAGCTTGGGGCGGAAGTCATTGCTTGCCCGACGATTGAAATCAAACCGCCCGCGAGTTGGGAACAAATGGACAGCGCATTGGCCAAATTGAGTTGGTTTGATTGGCTGGCGTTCACCAGTTCGAACGGCGTCGAATTCTTTTTGCGACGGCTGGATGAAACGGAACACGGACGCGCGGAGTTGATGGCTCACAAAGTTTGCGCAGTTGGTCGAAAAACGGCTGAAAGACTGAAGGCCGAAAACATTCCCGTTGCCGTGATGCCGGAACGATTCACGGCGGAATCGCTGGTCGAAGATTTCATCAAACGATTCGGGGTCGGGCAACGGTTACGCGGGTCAAAAATGCTTTTGCCCGCGTCGAATATCACTCTGGATGTGATTCGCCCGGCGATGGAAAAAATCGGCGTTCACGTTGAAATCGTTGAAGCCTATCAAACGGTTTTACCCACTTCGTCTAGCAAAGACGTGATGAAACTGATCCGCGAAACCCAGGCCGATTACATCCTGTTCACCAGTCCTTCGACGGTTTCAAACCTGGCGGCGATTCTGGAATCCGATCACCTGTCTCCGCATCTGGGCCATTGCCGCGTAGCCTGCATCGGCCCAGTGACTGCGGAAGCGGCGGAATTGCACGGCCTGGAAGTTCACATCCAACCCAAAGAGCACACCGCCGAAGCCGTAGTTCGTGCGTTGGCGATAGACAGTTTGAAATTACGAGAGGCGGAAGCTGGTTGATTACATGATGGCAGCAATTTTCGTTTGGTAATTGCCCCAATGGGGCAAAATATAGCAGCCCAGTGCATCGCACTGGGAAAGCCGAAAAGAAAACACAAGCCCCAACGGGGCGAAATGGGATTGCCTATTTCGCCCCGTTGGGGCTTGTCTACAAAATGCCAGCTACCCGGTGCGATGCACCGGGCTTTTACAGTTCGCCCCGTTGGGGCTTTTATTTGGCTTTATCGAAACACCGCCCGGAAAAAGGGGGCAGGAAAAGAGAACAAACATTTTGTCCTTTTCCTGCCCTCCTCTTCTGTTGGCTATGCCCAAGTTTGTTATTTCGCCGCTGATGCTTTGCGGGGAATCTTTTCTTCGCGCGTCGCGGCGTTGTACAGAAACGCAGCCATGATCGTCGCGGCTTGTTTCATATCGTCAGCCTGAATGCGGTCGAACATGTCCATGTTTGAATGGTGCGTGCGCGTGTCGTATTCCACCGGGTCCTGGATAAACTGGAATCCCGGCAAGCCGATTCCATCAAACGACAGGTGGTCGGTTCCGCCGGTGTTTGAAATGCTCAGCGTAGTCGCGCCCAGATCGCGGAACGGAGCCAGCCAGTCGCGGAAGATCGGACGGACGGCTTCGTTGCCTTGCAAATACACGCCGCGAATTTTGCCAGTGCCGTTATCCAGATTGAAGTATGCCGAAAACTTGTCGTAATCGGGCTTGGTGTTGATTTTGCCGCCAGAGCCTGCGCCCATCATTGCGGCCATTTCAGCTTCGGGTGTGTTGGCTCCGGCAGGTGAACCAAGATGATCTTTGACGTAAGCTCGCGATCCATACAAGCCTTGCTCTTCGCCGCTCCACAGCCCGACGCGGATTGTGCGGCGAGGTTGCAGGTTCAAGGCTTTCAAAATTCGCACGGCTTCCATCGCCACCGCGCAACCGGCTCCGTTGTCTGTGGCTCCGGTTCCGCTGTGCCACGAATCCATGTGCGCGCCAACCATGACGATTTCGTCTTTTTTATCCGTGCCGGGAATTTCAGCGATGGTGTTGTAAGCCATCAAATCCTGATCGTGGAATTGCACATCCAGATTGACGCGCATCTGAACTTTTTCTCCGGCCTGTAGCATGCGAACGATTCGGTTATGGTGTTCCACTGCGACGGTCGCTTGCGGCAAAGTTTTTGGCGCATCTTTGTCATATGCGTTGACGCGGTTCATGAACAATTGCATGACGGCCTGCATTGGAGGCAAATCCGCTTTGATTTCCTTGGGGACATCTGCGGCAGATACAAAAATCGTCCCGCCGTTGCCTGAACGCGAAGGCGTCAGCATCATCGCGGCGCCTTCACTGACCAGGAAATTCAATTTCTTGGCGTCCAGAATGGCGGCGTTGATGATTCCCATCATTCGCGGATTGTTCATCTGAGCCATCGGGCCACCTGCACGATCATTCGCAGGGTCTTGAGCGTCGGCCAGCTTCAGCAAATCTTTTTCCGTCAGCCGCGTTCCCGGAGCGTCCATCATCGCTTTGACATCAATGATCGGAGCCGTAATGACGATCTTGCCTTTCAGCGTGCCTTTATATTTTTCCAGTTCCTTTTCGTCTTTGGCTTCCAGGTAAACAACGTCGCCGCTGACAACTCCGTTTGTGCCGGGCGACCAGGCTTTGGGGTAAGCGATGATTGGGAACGATTGCGGCGCACTGACTTCGGCTGAAAACGATTTCAGCGACCAGCCGCGTCCGAACGGACCCCAAGGCTCAAGGTGTGCGTTTTCCAGCCCCCACGATTTCATCTGGTCGCGCGTCCATTCGTTGGCGCGTTTCAGGTTGGGCGAAGCCGTCAGACGCGGGCCAATCACGTCGGTCAAATAGCTGAGCGTTTGCATGACCTGCGAACGGTTCATGCCTTCGTCTTTGATGCGGGTGATTGGATCGTTGGCGTCTTTGGGTGATTGCGCTGGTTGTGCCTGCTGTGCGCCAACGGATAAGCCGGAAACGCTGAGCGCCAGCAGCAGCATTGCAGTGATAAACTTCTTCCGAGTCATTGAATTGATCTCCTGTTTTTTAAGTTGATGGAACGTTTGGTTTGTGGAACAGGCCATACGCTGTTTCATCGTCAGAGGTTTGGCAAAAAACGAGAACCATTCAGATTCAATTTGTTTGATTGGAAACCAAAGCGAGAATTGTGTTTACCACTTCGTCAATCGTCATTGCTGATGAATCAATGTAAACAGCGCCTTCGGCTTGAGCTAGCGGTGAATCGGCGCGGGTTTTGTCGCGGGTGTCGCGTTCTTCGATTTCAAACTTCATTTGGTTAAACGAAGGCACGGCGACTCCGCGCGCGCAGTCTTCATCAAAACGTCGCTGAGCGCGAGCGTCGCTGGTGGCGTCCAGATAGATTTTGACTTCAGCGTCTGGGAAAACCTGAGTGCCAATGTCGCGGCCTTCCATGACTACGCCGCCGACTTTTCCCATTTCTTGTTGGCGTGCAACCAAAGCGCGCCGCACCGCCGGAATCGCCGAAACAATCGAAGCCGACTGGCTGATTTCAGGTTTGACGATTTCGTCTGTGATGTCGCGCCCATCAATCAACACGCGCATTGTGTCAACCGAACCGGTCAATTCGATCAACGAATCTTTGGCCAGTTTGCCGACTTGATCTGTATCATCGAACGAGATGCAGAGCTGCGTGGCTTTCCAGGCAACTGCGCGATACATCGCTCCGGTGTTGATGAACAAATAGCCAAGCCGTCGAGCCAGCGTTTTGGCTATCGTGCTTTTGCCCGCCCCAGCCGGGCCGTCAATGGCGATGATTGGTTTTCTATCGGACAAGAATTTTTAGACAGGATTGACAGGATTTTCAGGATGAAAACGGGATTGAGATAAACCCTATCAATCCTGTCTACCTCCCCAAAATGTCTTTCGTGATTTTGATGGTCTGTTCAATGTCTTCGTGGCTGACATCGTAATGCGTGACCATTCGCATTTCTCGCGCGTTGATGCCGTTGGCCAGCACGCCGCAAGCTTTAAGCTCTGCCGTCATCTGAGCCGTCGAAACTCCAGTCGCCGCAATGTCGAAAATCGCGATGTTGGTTTGCACTCGTTCGGGATCAATTTTAACGCCAGACAATTCCGCTAAACCTTCAGCCAGCCGTTTGGCGTTGGCGTGATCTTCGGCCAGCAGCTTCGGCGATTCTTCCAGAGCGATCATTCCCGCTGCGGCCAGAATGCCGACCTGTCGCATGCCTCCGCCCAGCATTTTGCGGATGCTGACGGCTTCTTTGATGAAGTCTTT
>JAGNMH010000241.1 GCA_017991275.1 Acidobacteriota bacterium | reverse complement strand
AATCTGCTGGAAAGCCGCTTTGTAGGCTTCGGCTTCGTCTTCGGGAGCGATGGTGATGATGTAAAACATTCGCCCATCAGCCGTCACCGTCGTGTAGGTGATGTCAATTTCGGCAACTCCATTGATTGCCGAAGGTCCGGCGACGGCTGCGGCCAGAGCTTGTTGACCTGCCAACGTAGTCTGTTTGATTTGTCCCACCGGTTGGAAATCGGCGTTGGTTTCCAGTTGGCGCTGAATGAACGCCCGTGTTGCCGAAGCCAAATCTCCTTGCCGAGCTTCGATTGCTCCGACAAAAATTCCATGCGTGACCATCATTGATTCTTCGCCCCCACTTTCTGAATGCCCAGGCATTTTTCCGTAAGCGCCTTTGGGAGCAAAGATGAAATTCGATTGATTGGCTTTCAGCGTGTCCCAGTTCGCCGGGACTTGAATGGCAAAAGAGCCGTCTTCAGACTGGAAGCCTTTGAATTGTCCGGCTGGGCGCGGCGGTCTGGTGCCGAGTTCCAGGTTGGCAGGGTCTTTGCCTATGCGGCGAAGCTGGCTGGTTGCGCTGAGTTGCGGAGCGCGTCCGGTCAGCCGAGCTTTGACTTGCTCAAATTCCGGAGTGGTATGAACAGGGTTGGCATTGACCGGCAGTTGGGAAATCTCTTTCAAAATGTATTCGATGCGATTGCCCGGATCAGGGTGATCGCTGAGCATTTCCGGTGTGCGTTGGCCGCCTTCGGCCTGAAGTGTTTTGAAGAAGTTGGCCATGTCGCGTGGATCGTAACCGGCTTCGGCCAGAATGCGCGCGCCTTCGATGTCAGCCTGTTTTTCCGCCGTGCGGCCATATTTCAGAAACAACAGATTTGCTCCAAGGCCGCCGATTGCGCTGACGGCTCCGCCCAAGTTGCCGCCTTCGCCGCTGGAAGCCAATGTGCCTAAAACTCCCAAACCCATTTGGGCGACTCGTTGTTTGGAAGCTTGATTTGTTCCGTGTCGCAAAGCCGCGTGGGCGATTTCGTGAGCCATCACACCAGCCAGTTCGCCTTCGTTTTTGGCGGCGGCAATGGCTCCGGCGTTGACGAACAGGAATCCGCCGGGCAGGGCAAAGGCGTTGATTTCTTTTGTCGCTACGGTTCGGAAGGAGTAAGGGAATTTTTCTCCTGCAGCTTTTGCAGCCAGCTTAGCGCCAAGCTGGCTGACGTAACCTGATATTTGCGGATCGTTCAGCATGGGGGTTTCGCGGACGATCTGTTCAGCCGACTGTCGCCCCATCTCTATATCCTGCTCTGGAGAGAAGAAGTTTATCCCGGCTTTGAACTTTGGCTGAGACTTCGATCCCGGAGGGGCCTCCAGCTTGCCGCCGGTGCTGCAAGCCTGTCCGGCGACCAATGCAAAAATTAAAAATGACAGTGTCAGTTGTTTCCTGAGCATAGAAATTGTTTCCTCTGAAAAAGAATATAGACAGGATTTACAGGATTGAACAAGATGGCATTTCATTCTGTGAATCTTGTCAATTTTGTCTGCTTCTGTTTGCCTGGGTTGAAAAAGGGCGATAAAGCTTCGAAGCCATTCGGGTCACGGTTTGACGCGAAACCAAACGCTCCAGAAATATCATGGCAGAATTTCCAAAACCTGAAATCACTACGCTGCGATTGGCGGCTAAAGCCTTCAAACTGGCTTCGACCACTTGTTCCGGCGTCTGCATTTTAACTGGGCGTTTGGCGTCCCCGCTTCCCGCGACAGATTGAAAATTGGTTTCGGTTGGGCCCGGACAGACCGCCAGCACTCGCACGCCGAATGGCTGGCATTCTGCCCAAAGCGCTTCGCTGAACGTCAAGATGAAGGATTTCGTGCCCGAATAAGTTGCGAAGTAGGGAACACCCTGAAACGAGGCGGTCGAGGCCAGTTGAATAATCGCTCCGCTACGTCGTTTCATCATTGGCTGCAAGAATAAATGGCTTAACGCGACCAGAGCGGAAACGTTGACCTGAATCATTTCCAACTGATGGTCGAGTGATTGGTCTGCAAAATCTCCAACCGCGCCAAAGCCCGCGTTGTTGATGAGCAAATCAACCTGCTGGCCGCGTCCAACAGTTTCGTCAAATAGTTTTTGCGGAGCGGAGGTTTCGGCCAGGTCGGTTTTGACGACGGTGACGCCGACTTTGAATTGCGAGCGTAACTCGCCGGCCAGCGCTTCCAACCGATCAACTGATCGGGCGGTCAAAATCAGGTTTGCCCCGTCGGCTGCCAACCGGCGGGCAAATGCTTCGCCGATTCCATAAGAAGCGCCTGTGATCAGCGCCGTTTTATTTTTCCATTCGGACATTGCTTATCCCCCCACCAATTCCAGCAAGGTAATTTCCGGCGGACAGCCATAACGCAAGGGAGCGATGACAGTTCCAAGCCCGCGATTGACGTAAAGCTGTGTCGCTCCAAGTTGCGTGTGGCCACGAGTAAAACGGCGGCTGGGACGGCGCAACCAGCGATAGGTTTTGCTGTCTTCTCGCTGGGTCAGCAATCGCCAGTTGATCTGGCCTCCGTGAGTGTGACCCGAAAGCACCAGGTCAATTCCGGCGCGCGCGGCTTCGCGTATGATGCGCGGGTTGTGGCAAAGCAGAATGCGAACCTCGTCGGTTGAAGTTCCAAGCATCGCCGTCGGCAAATCGTCCTGGCCGACCATTAGATCGTCAATGCCCAGCAATCTAATGCTGGCATCGCCGAGTTCGATGCGCACGTTTTCGTTGGTCAGGACGCGAACGCCATGTTCGACAAAAGCCGATTCCATCGCGGCAGCATCCGTCCAATGATCGTGGTTGCCCATAATGGCAAAGACTCCGTGCCTGGCCTGCAATTGCCCCAGCGCACGTGCACAGCCTGGAATGTAATCGCGTGAATGAGAAATGTAATCGCCGGTCAACACGATCAAATCGGCCTGAAGACGATTGGCACGGTGTACGGCGGCGGCAATTTCCTGTTCGCTCAGAAATGGACTGTGGTGAACGTCAGACAATTGGACGATGCGAAAGCCGTGAAATTCGTTTGGCAATTTTGACAAGGAAATTCGCTGATGTGTAACTTCGACCTGGCGCGGTTCGACCAGCGCGTGTTGCAGCATAGCGGAGAACGTTTGCAGCCAGCGAGTACGCGGGCGCAGTTGAGTTTTCAACGCACGACGTTGTCTGAAGCGCGTGATGACAGAATTTTTCATCCAGCTCAGCTCCTAGAAGATAATGCGTTTGTTACGTGTTGAGGACGTGATTACGAAGTTCTGTGACTTCTGATAGTTTCGCTGCATAAGACGCAAGGATTATATTCGCCGACAGAGGCGAGCCGCAATCAACCTACTTTCAAAAACAGAGAGACCGAGTTTGACGAATCCGAAAGCTGAAATCCGAAATCTGAAATCTGTCAGCATTGTCGTTCCAGTCTTCAACGAAGAACCTCAAATTGCCGAAACTCTGGCTGCGCTGGAAACGCAGGCGAGGCGGAACGTTGACCCAATCGTAGAGTTGATCGTTGCTGACGGAGGCAGTCACGACCGCACGGCGGAAATCGCTCGCAGCTTTAACTTGGCGCAAACGATTATTTGCGAACGTGCCAATCGAGGCTGGCAGATGAACGAAGGGGCAAAGGTTGCCTGTGGCGATATTCTGCTTTTCCTTCATGCCGATGTGAAATTGCCCGTTGGTGCGTTGAATTCGATTCGGCAAGCTTTGGCCGACGAAAATGTTTTGGGTGGATGCTTCCAGCTTCGTTTTCCTACTGCGGCTACAGTTTCACTGCAAGCCGTAGCTTGGGGAATCAACCTCAGAACTCGGTGGTTCAAGACCGCGACGGGCGATCAGGCGATTTTTATCAGACGGCGAATGTTTGAAGAAATCGGTGGTTATGAAACTTTTCCGCTGATGGAAGATATTGCGTTGTTCAATGAAATGAAGCGACGAGGAAAAGTGGTTGTGCTTAATGCCAAAGTTGAAATTTCACCTCGCCGCTGGTTGAAGTTTGGCGTTTGGCGAACCGTCATGCTGATGTACGTGTTGCGCTTTGGTTACTGGCTTGGCATTCATCCGGCAACGCTCAAACGTTTCTTTGTTGATGTCAGATAACCGGCTTGACGGCTGGCCGACCGGACGGTAAAACGCGAACGAACCTGCCTTTACTTATTTGGCATTATTACTAACTGAACATCGCCCTGCGGAGTAAGACATGAACTCAAGCCTTTTCACGCCGACGGTCAAATCGCTGGCATTCGTTTTCTTTTGTTTGCTGGTTTGGCCAGTCGCACAGGCTCAAGATTCCAAAAAACAAGACCCGCGGTTTCACCCAGTGCCAATGAACCCTGGCCCGCTTGGTGCTGCTGGATATATCACGCTGTTGCCAATTGACGACCGACCGGCGGTTGGGCAGTTCGCGCAGATGATCGGAGCTGTCGCCGATCACAAAGTCTCCATGCCGCCGAAAGAAATGCTCGGAAAGTTTTCCATGCCGGGCGACACCGCGCGATTGGAGCAGTGGTTGAAGTCGCAGGATTATTCCAAGACCGACGCGCTGATTGTTTCAGTAGACATGCTGGCTTACGGCGGACTGGTGGCTTCGCGGACTCACAAAGTTTCTTTCGACGAAGCCAAAAAGCGGCTGGAGTTTTTCCGCTGGTTCAAATCGAAATATCCGCGCGTGCCGGTTTATGCCTTCAACGTGATTATGCGTGTAGCTCCGACGGCGACCGCTGCGACTCAGGGGATTCACGACAAGCTAGCCCGGTGGGCGGAGTTGAAAGATCGCGCTCCGAAAAGCGGCGACAAAAAGCTGGCGGCTGAATTGGAGCAATTGACCAAAGATTTGGTTCCGTCGGTGATTGAAGATTATCTGGCTGCACGCAAACGCGACCTGCAAATGAATCTGGCGATGCTCGATCTGGTCAAAGCCGGAACCGTCAACGAACTGATTTTGCTGCAAGACGACGCGCGGCAATTTGGGCTGCATCGTCAGGATCAAGCTGTATTGCGGGCGAAGTTGAAAGAACTAAACCTGGAATCGAAAGTCCCGATTTACAACGGCACTGACGAAGGTTCGCTGTCGTTGGTCAGTCGGGCCGTGTTGGATAAGTTTCAGTACAAGCTGAAAGTCGCCGTCGTCTATTCGTCGGAAAAAAGCCGAGACCTGATTTCGCCTTACGAAGATCATCCGCTGCAATTCACCGTCGAAAACCAGATTCGCGCCGCCGGGGGCATTCCGGTCAGCGAATTCGATCAAAGCGATTACCGCCTGTTCGTTAACGCGCCGGGGACAACCGACGAAGAGTTCGACCTGTTTTTGAAAAAGCTGCTGAAGGAGTTGAAAGAGAATCGCCATATCGCGCTGGCCGATGTGCTGTTTCCCAAACCTCATTTCAGCGGAGCCGACGAACGCATCATCGCGGCTTTGAAACGCGAAAACCTGTTTGATCGCTTTGCCGGATACGCCGCCTGGAACACGGCGGGGAACACGCTGGGGACTACGATTCCTCACGCCAACCTGCGAGTCTTTTTCCGCACGAAGCTGAACGACAGAGCCGACCGCGCCGCTCGCACCGAAGCCGCGCACCTGGAATTTCTGCTGAATCGTTTTGCCGGAGATTACCTGTATCACGACATCGTTCGGCTGGAGATTAACGCGCGGCTTCGTGCCGAAGCCAAAAGCGACGAAGTGACTTATGAATTCACGCCGCAGCGTTACGCTCAGATCAACCGCGAAGTCAGCGAAAAGCTCAAAGCTCAGACAGAGCGATTCTTTGCCGATTACTTCAAAGGCCGAACGCATCGGCTGGCGATTTACAAAGGCGTAGAAAAAACAATCACAGTCAGCGGACTGAATAGTTTGAACATTTACCTTCCGTGGTCGCGCGCGTTCGAGTGCGTGATTGAACTGAAACTGGATTATTCCGCGAACTAGCATCTGTGCTTCGGGTTTAACAAAACAATGATTAAGCATTAGCCATTGTCCATTGCCCATTAATTGACAGGGTAAGGTTTTTTTACCCTGACCAATAATGGTTAATCGTTAATGGTTAATGGGTAATTGCTGACTTTAGTTGACGAACTACGGATGCAGTCGGACAAACCTTCCTGGTTATTTGATGACCGCATTTTTGATCGTTCTGGTTTTTGTGATCTTCGCTGCGCTGATGATTTCGCGGCGAATGCCTGCCATTTTGGCGGTTCCGGCGATGGCTATTTGCGTAGCCGCAGTCGCTCGGACGCCGATCAAAGACATTCTGGAAAACGTCGTTGCCAATGGCTCAACCAAGCTGGCGAATCAATACCTGATGGTTTTTGCCGGAGCGATGCTTGGCCGCGTAGTCATGCAAACCGGTATTGCCGAAAGCATGATTAAGCGCGCGGCTGAGTTTGGCGGTGACCGTCCATTGGTCGTAACCGTCACGTTGATGATTGCCATCGCCTGGCTCTTCACCACGCTGACAGGATTGGGTGCAGTGATTATGGTTGGCGGACTGGCTCTGCCGATCATGATGAGCATCGGCGTGCCGCGAAAGCTGACAGGGGTTTTGTTCATTCTGGCGTTCGGGCTTGGGCTGATTTTCAACATTACGCTGTGGGGCTTTTATCAGGGGACGCTGGGAATTGACACGCAATACGTTAAACGTTTCGCGGTGATTCTGGCAGTGATTGACGCCGTAGCCATCGTCATTTTTCTGGCCATCGCTGCTCGGCGAATGAGCAGTTACGGAGCCTGGGCTGTGGAAGTTGAAGACAGCAAAGCCAAACGCGAAGTGTCGCTCGTCGCCTTGCTGGTTCCGATTCTCCCGTTGGTGTTGCACGTCTGGTTGAAGGTTCCGGTTGTAGCCGCGTTTTTTATCGGAGCGATTTTGGGTGTGTTGATAACCCGACCCAAAGAGATGGTTCGCCAGCTTTCCAGCGCCTCGGTCAAAGGTTTTGAAGACGTCGCCCCGGCGGTTATTTTAATGATCGGCATTGGTATGTTGCTGAATGCGACGACTCTTCCGGCGGTCAAAGCTTCACTGACGCCGCTGGTTGGCGCGGTGAATTTGCATTCGCCTTTGGTTTACGTGGCGTTCTTTGGCTTGTTGTCTCCGCTGGCGTTGTACCGAGGGCCGCTGAATCCTTACGGCATCGGCATCGGAGTTTACCTGTTGATTAAGGATTTGAATTTGCTGCCGCCGCTGGCTTTGCTGGCTGCGGTGATGAGCGTTGTGCAGGTGCAAAGCGCCTGCGACCCAACCAACACTCACAACGTCTGGGTAGCCAACTACGTCGGCATGCGCGTCGAAGAAATCACTCGGCAAACAATAATTTTCAAAGTTGCAGTTTGTCTGGTTGGGTTGATCGTCGGCGCGTGGTTGTTTTTGAAATGACCCTGTTTGTAGTCCCGCCTTCAGGCGGAATGGGGGCGTCTTCTTTTTTAGCGGAGAACGATCCTGAAGGCTTTCAATCTGGAAAGTGACTCGCCCCGGTTCCTCCTGAAGGCGGGGCTACGGACTTTATCTGCTTTCAATCTGGAAAGGGACTCGCCCCGGTTCCTCCTGAAGGCGGGACTACGTACTTTATCTGCTTTCAATCTGGAAAGGGACTCGCCCCCGTTCCGCCTGAAGGCGGGACTACGTACTTTATCTGCTTTCAATCTGGAAAGGGACTCGCCCCCGTTCCGCCTGAAGGCGGGACTACGTACTTTATCTGAGAGGACTTTCACCG
>JAGNMH010000240.1 GCA_017991275.1 Acidobacteriota bacterium | reverse complement strand
CGCGAACTGAAAGCCAAGCGCTTTGGGGCGGCTTCTCAGCGATTACCAGCTTTGAACACTTGCGACGAAATCGGTTATCGGTCGTTGACGGTCGGTTTTGTGCTGCTGACTTTGGGAGTCGTGACAGGTATTTACTGGAATAACCAGCGCGACGGACGTTACTGGCACAACGATCCAAAAGAAGTAATGGCTTTGGTGACCTGGCTGGTTTACCTGTTCATCATGCATTATCGGTTGATGGCCGGATGGCGCGGACGCCGCGTCGCCTGGCTGTCAATCACCGGTTTCGTAGTTGTCATGCTGACCTGGCTCGGCGCACGGGCGTTGGGCGGTTATCACGTTTTTGGGTAAATTTTGAATTCTGGATTTTGAATTGATCTTTTGATTCATAAATCCAAAACTCAAAATCCAAAATCAAGAATTCCAGTTTATGAGTATTGTCGTAGTCGGAATCAATCATAAGACCGCGCCTGTGGAAATCCGCGAACGCCTGGCTTTTGCCGAATGGCGGCTTCCGGAGGCTTTGCAGTCGCTCGCCGATGGGCAAACAATCAGCGAGGCCGTCATCGTTTCAACCTGCAACCGTGTTGAGGTGATTGCGGCGACCAAAGGACAGGATGACGGTGAAAATCTGATTGCTCATTTACAACGGTTTCTGCATGTTTTTCACGGTTGCGAACTGGAAATACTTACACAGCATTGTTACAGCCACTATGACCTTGCGGCCATCAGCCACATTTTCCGAGTCACTTCATCCCTGGATTCGATGGTCGTCGGCGAACCGCAAATCACCGGTCAGGTCAAAGAAGCTTTTCAACTGGCTCAGGAAACCGGTTGCGTAGCCCATACGCTGACACGTTTGATGAATCGCGCTTTTGCTGTTGCCAAACGAGTCCGTAACGAAACCGGCATCGGATCGCATGCCGTTTCAATCAGTTATGTCGCTGTCGAACTGGCGCGTAAAGTTTTTGAGTCATTGAACGGCACGACGGTCATGCTGATTGGCGCAGGTGAAATGGCTGAACTGGCTGCGCGCCATTTGTTGAATTGCGGTGCAAGCAAAATTCTGATTACTAATCGAACTTACGAAAATGCCATCAAGCTGGCCGAAGAAATGAACGGCGAAGCGGTTCGTTTTGAAGATTTTGAATATCGAATGGCCGAAGCTGAAGTCGTTATTTGTTCAACGGGCGCGCCGAATTATTTGATTTCGCCAGCTCAGGTCAAAAGCGCGCTGGCGGCCAGGCATAATCGCCCGATGCTGATTGTGGATATTTCAGTGCCTCGCAACGTTGATCCGGCGATAAACCAACTGGACAACACTTTTGTTTTCGACGTTGACGATCTGGAATCCATCGCTCAATCCAACCTGGCCGAACGTACACGCGAAGCGGAACGCGCTGAAATCATCATCAATCAAGAAACCGAACGCTTTGCAGCCGCATTGGCCGAGGGCGACATTAATGCAGTGATCGGAGCCTTCCGCCAGCAAGTCAATTCTCTGGCGTTGGCCGAATTCAAACGAAGCCGAAAGCGGTTGGGCAATTTAAGCGAAGAACAGGAAGAAGCCCTGCACACTATGCTCAACGCCATCGTCAACAAATTTACTCAGCCTGTGATCAAACAACTGCGCGAATCTGAAAATGGCCACTCGCCTTACCTTTCGGCCTGGCGAGAGGCCTATCACCACGACGAAGAAAAAGAATAGAAATCAGTTCCCGGCTATGGGCAAGTCACAGCTATAACCGGAACTCTGATTTTGTATTCGGCGCTGAAGCTCAACGGACGGGCGTTGCCGCCACTGTTGAATTCGCCTGTGTTGAATTGCGCCCCCATCAACGGCATCAGGTCGTTTGACGAAGCGGAAAACCAGGCCGTCGAACCGGTCGGCACAAATTGGTTTATCGTCGTTGGCTGCAAACGAAAAGTCGCCATCGCGACATCGCTGAAACAGGTAGAGTTCAAATTGCCGGATGACGAGGCAACTTGCCCTGACCCGTTCTTGCTCCAGCCGGTGATTTGGACTGTGGCGCTGGGGACGGAGGTGAAATCAGTCAGCGGACGATAAATCGAAAAGACGGTCAAATTTGCTGCGCCAACCTGGCTGGATACGCTGTCAAAAGCAATCTGCCCCGGCAAACGATCATAATTCACATCGTCAAAAATCATCTCTGCCACACCATTCATATTGGTGACAGCACCGTTGATACGCTTAGCTAAAGCAACCGCGCCCAGCGCAGAAGAATACGGGCTAGGCGTGTTGCTGGCCGTTTGTTTAACGACAACATTGCCGGTCAGCCAGTTGAATTGAGTCGGTTGCCCCTGCTGATTCGTTGCAACGGCCATCGCGTAACCTTTAACTCCGGGATCGAAATCGCTCATCAAAAAGCTGACCGTTTCCTGTGCAGCCAGGCAAAGCTGGATTTCAGTCGTCTGACACGTCGTTCCGCTAACCAAAAATAACCGGACATAACCCGCTGTAGTCGGATTCGTATTGGTGATGTTAATCGTCGAATTTTCGCGCGCGGGATTGCTGGCGTTCGACGTGTAGCGGTTAAAAAAAAGAACTGATCCGGGTTTTTGGTCGCCAATCACAGCCGCCGCTGACACAGCCAGCAGTTCCAAATCAACAACGACGAAGCCTGTCGGCAAACCTGTCACGATGGCGCTACGCGGAGTACTGATCTGGCCGGCAGAAAGCGTCCAAAGAAACTTGTAGGCCGAAGGCTCCTGAGCCACTTTGGTCAAGTCTGCAATACCCACAGTCAAAGAAGTGTTCGGCAAAGGCTGGCCGCCGTTGGTCGAATTACCCGGCGGAACAAACGAAGCGATTGGCACAGCGGGCAATTGCAATTGATTCAGATAGGCTTGCTGGAAGGTCAAAGTACTGGTCGAAACCAGAGTGTCTCCGCGCATCAAATGAACAGAAAGAACCGTTCCTGCCGGAACATCGAAGAAAATCGGAGATTGAATCAACAAACTATAAGGCGCCGATGGTAATGGCGTTGTGGATTTAAGCGAGAAGTAATATGCATCAAGACCTTTATCAACAAATGCGGGGGAAGCGGTTCCAACCGTCCTGGTAAAAAACAGTGTGGCCAAAAATGCCAAGCTAAAGAAAATCCTGGATGTAATCCGAATCATTTAAGCCTCCTTGGAAAAGTTCGTAATCCCGCTTTCAGCTAGCGCCCGGCCACAGCAGGCCCCTCACTTAAATGCGTCAACGCCTACCTTTAACGCCTACCTTTAAGGATCAAAGCACGGGATTTCAAACAAACAATTTTTGCGTTTCGGAATAACTTTGCCGGAAATGGCGATTGTGGCCAGTGCCGTTTGTTCATATTGTTCATATGGAACAACAGCAAGGCTTGGCCGAGAATGAAATCGGGGCTTCACTCGGCGACCTGTGAAACTATCGGAGAGACAGGTTCGTCAATGAGTCAAAGAAAGGATACGAGCGAAACAATAAAACCAACAAACAAAGCAGCAACCAAATTGCCCAGGCAATTTTCTTCAAAGCGGCAGACTACAACCATTCCTATTTAATGTTCAGCCGCCCCTTGTCTGTAAACGGCGACAAACGCTCATTCACCAAAATCCACTAAACCATGCTGCACGGCATAACGCACCAGTTCAGCGTTAGTTTTCATCTTCATTTTCACAAGTAAACGTGTTCTATAAGTGCTGACTGTTTTTACGCTCAAGGTCATGTCTTCGGCTATCTGGCCTATGGTTTTTCCCTGGGCGATTTTCCTTAGCACTTGAAACTCGCGCTCGGATAAACGCTCTGGGGAAGGGCGCGGAGAATCCGAGCTAATTTCCGAGACCAATTGTTCAGCCAAACTTGAACTGATGTATTTGCCTCCGCTGATTACCTTGCGCAAAGCGCCTATTAGTTCCTCTGGGGCGCTTTCTTTTGTCAAGTATCCGGCAGCGCCAAGTTTCAGTGCGCGGAGCGCGAATTGATCTTCAGGATGCATGCTGAGTATGAGAATTGGCAATTTCGGCTGTGTCAGCTTTGCTTCCTGCAAAACGGCCAAACCGTTTTTGTCAGGCATGGTGATGTCCAACACGACTACGTCGCATTGATTGTCTTTAAGCAGGTCTAAAACTTCCTGGCCGTTTTTGGCCTCAGCCACAACTTCAAAATCCTGTTCGTCGGTGATTATCTGTCGCAGCCCACGTCGCACCACCGCATGATCATCTGCAATTAGTATTTTAAACATTGGCATTCAGTTGATTAGGAGGGACTTCCACACTTGTTTGTAATCGAATCCCGCCAGTAGTTGTTATCCCGGCTAAGTCGTATTTCCCATTTTAGTGTGTATCGGGGACGACAAAGCAATATTAGGTATCCTCATCTGGAATTGCATCAGTTCAATAGCAATGGCTTTGACACCAATAGGGGTTAAGAGAAACAACGACCTCCCCTGTGCTCAAACAAACTCAGCCAGAGTCAGATAAACCTACCCACAATTTGCATCGCTGATCGAGGTGGCAACTAAGGATACTAAATTTGCACCAATAGCAAAATGCCTATCGGTGTCTTTGCCTTGTGAGAATAAAATTTTTCCACACAATAAAATCAGGTTTGCTAATCTCGCCTTTGCAAATCTAAAAATTTGGCTGGCTTGAGGAAAAATGGTTGAGCATGATTACGGTATGGAAATTTACACTAACCCACAGGAACTGGCTTGGGCGGCCGCGCTACGCTTTGCCGGGCTAGCCGAACAGTTTGTGCAAGAATCGGGAAAGTTCACAGTTGTGCTTTCAGGCGGCTCCACGCCAAAGGCCATGCTGTCGCTACTGGCTGAAAAACCCTTTGCTGATTCCCTGCCCTGGCCAGCCATCAAGTTTTTTTGGGGAGACGAACGTTGTGTCGCTCCCGACCACGCTGACAGTAATTTCAGGATGGCAACCGAAGCTTTGCTAAGTAAAATCCCTTTGCCGTCTGAAAATATCATTCGTATCCACGCCGAAGACGAAGATCACAACCGCGCTGCAGAAAACTATTCAATGGCTTTGCGGCAAGCTCTAAATTCCGAAGCTCCTCAATTCGATCTGGTGTTTTTAGGAATGGGAGCCGACGGCCACACGGCTTCACTTTTTCCGGCGACTGCGGCCTTGCAGGTTGAAGATCGAATCGCCGTCGCCAACTTCGTCCCCAGGCTGGACGCCTGGCGCATCACGCTGACCGCAAACACAATCAACCTGGCCAGCAACATCATCTTTCTGGTCGCTGGCGAAGACAAAGCCGCGTCACTGAAAGAAGTGCTGGAAGGCCGGTATCAGCCTGAAAAATATCCAAGCCAGCTTATCAAACCCTCCAGCGGTTCATTGCTTTGGATGATGGATGAAGCAGCTGCCAGTTCGCTTGATGCTGACGGCGAATAAACTTCACGGACAGACGCTTGCTCACGCCCGCGGTACTGTACCAATCTAATTGCGCTGATTTAGAATTGCCGCGCTTTCGACCAACATTCCAACAACACAACAAAGAGAGGTTATGGCTTATGCTGACTCGCCGCTTGCTACTTTTCTGCGCCGCTGCGCTGCTGAGCATTTTCAGTTTGCCGGCTGCTATCGCCAACAATTCCGATTCCGCCGACGAACGCGATGAAATTCTGAAAAAGATGGACAGCCGAGCCGATTACTTCGGCGACTTGTCGCGCCGGATTTGGGAATTTGCCGAAGTCGGTTACAAGGAAAACAACAGTTCCGCGTTGTTGAAAGCCGAACTTCGGGCCGCTGGTTTCCAAATTCAGGAAAACGTCGCTGAAATCCCAACGGCTTTTGTGGCCACGTTTGGACAGGGCAAACCCGTGATAGGAATTCTGGGCGAATACGATGCGCTGCCCGGTTTGTCCCAAGTCGCGTTCACTGCCGAAAAACGACCTCGTGTCGCCGGTGGAGCGGGTCACGGTTGCGGACATAATTTGTTCGGAACGGCTTCGGCTTTTGCGGCGATCACACTGAAAGATTATCTGACTGAAAAGAAAATCAGCGGCACGATCAAGTTTTACGGCACTCCGGCGGAAGAAGGCGGCGCAGCCAAAGTCTTTATGGCCCGCGCCGGGGCTTTCAACGATCTGGATGTCGCATTGGCCTGGCATCCGGGCGATGCCAACAGCGCCAGCCTGGGCAGCACATTGGCCAACATCAATGCGAAGTTTCGGTTTTATGGAACGGCATCTCACGCGGCAGGATCGCCGGAAAAAGGAAGGTCTTCGCTGGACGCAGCGCTGTTGATGGCTCACGCAGTGGATATGATGCGCGAACACGTTCCGCAAACCACGCGATTGCATTACATCATCACCAAAGGCGGTGAAGCTCCAAACGTCGTGCCGGATTTTGCGGAAGTTTATATGTACGCCCGCCATCCCAGCATGCCGATCCTGGACGGCATCTGGTCGCGCGTCGTCAAGTGTGCAGAAGCAGGCGCGCTGGGAACTGAAACCAGAATGGAGATGGAAATTGTCGGCAGCGTGTTCAACGAATTGCCCAACGAACCTTTGGCCAGGGCGATTGACAAAAATCTGCGCCAGGTTGGCGGAGTCAATTACACGGCGGAAGAAAATGCTTTTGCCGAAAAACTGCGCCAGACATTTTCACTGGAAGGCTCATTGTCGCTGGGCAGTCAGGAACAGGTTCAGCAACTTGATAACGGCATGGGGCTGGGTTCAACTGATGTTTCAGACGTAAGCTGGGTCGTTCCGACCAGCGAATTTCGAGCCGCCACCTACGTTCCCGGAACTCCTGCTCACAGTTGGCAAGCAACGGCCTGCTCCGGCAGCAACATTGGCCGCAAAGGTCTGACCGTCGCGGCGAAGACTCTGACACTGACGGCGATTGATCTGCTCAACGACCCGAAACTGGTCGAAGCGGCCAAGGCCGATTTCAACAAACGCAAAGCCGGTTACGAATACCGATCGCGCATTCCTGCCAATCAAAAACCCCCGCTGAATTACCGCGACAAATAAGCGTTGTTTTATCAAATGTATGGCCAAACCATGAAAGGCGGCAATGCCGGATGTTAAAGCCTCATTTTGGCTGCGGCGCATTTGCCGGTTAATATCCCGGCCAATCAACAATCATGGGCAAATACATACGAACAAAAATCAGTTTGGCGTTTCTGACGGTTGTACTGCTGGCGACGGGCGGATGGCTTTATTTTCGCCGACCTGAACCGGTTGAAATCGCCACTTATGTTCCTGAATCGGCGCTGGGTTTTCTGGAAATCAACAATCTGCCCAAGCTGATTGCCGACCTGACTTCGACGCGAAGCTGGCAAAAGCTTGCGCCGGTTTATGGAATTTCAGACAAGCTGGGTTATCTGGCTGAAGCCGGAAAATTCAGTTGGCTGGCGGGTTTGACCGGAAGCAACGACGCGGCGGTTTTCTCTCAGGCGCAAATCGCAGTTGTTATCACCGGCCTGGAAGCTCGCAGCGAAGCGATCAAACCTCGGTTTGCGCTGGTGGTTGTTTCGGCGGGGAACGAAAAAGCTCTGCGAGCCGTGATCGAAAAACGGCTGCCGCAACTGGCCGCCAGTTTGCTGGGACAAACCACCAAACAAACCTCTGAACAATTCGGCACACCAGTCACTGTTCATCGCTCCACCACCAGCCCGGACAAGGAATTGTTTTCGGCGCAAATCAACGACGCCTGGATTTTAGCCAACAATGCCGATGCGCTCGGCGATTGCCTTAACAC
>JAGNMH010000239.1 GCA_017991275.1 Acidobacteriota bacterium | reverse complement strand
CGTCGGCGTTCCGGCGGAGGGACGGAATTGGAAAGCGTCGTCGGAACCGGCGCGCGTCGAAGCCACAGTGCAAGTGTCCACCGTCAGCCGGTTGAGCGTGCCGCCTGTGTTTTCGATGTACATCGTGTGCATCGAACCGCCGCTGAAATTTGTGTTGGTGAAGGAACATGAGCCGAGCAGGTTGACGATGCTCAGCGCGCCTTCGCGGAAGGCGCTGGAAGTGCTGGTTCCGTTGTTGCCGTTGAGCACGGAATCAGCCAGCGTCATATTGGTGACGCTGTTGCCGCGAATGCCGTAATTGGAATGGTCGTTGATCTGCATCCGGTTGAACGAGACGTTCGAAACGCTGTTCATTCGTATGCCCGCCGCGCCGGTCAGGCTATCCCCGCCGGTCGTGTTTTGGATCGTTCCGCCAGACCCGGCTGTTCCGGTTCCAGTGATGGTGAAACTGCCCGCCGCATTGAGAGTGTCCAGAATAATGCCGTTGGTGCAGTTGTTGGCGGAAATGCTGGTGAAACTGGCGGTCGGATTGCCATTGGTTAAATTGACCGCTGCCGAGCAAGTGGTGGACGTGACGCTGATTTCACTGGCGGCCAGAGTTCCGAAATTATTGCCGGAAATGCCAACGCCGGCAGAGTTGGTGACATTGAATCCTCGAATCAGGTTTCCCTGACCAAGTGTCAGTACCGTCGCGGAATTGGTGATGGTCGGTCGAGTTCCTGCTGTTGCGGGAAGCGCATTGCTGAATGGGGGCAGTGTGAGTCCGGCCAGCGAAACCAGCGAAGCCGTCGCACCTTGCCCAATCAGCTTTTGATTGTTCAGCAGCGTGGTCGCGCCTGAGTAACTGCCGCTATAAACGAAAATGTTGTCGCCGGGATCATCCGCCGCCAGCGAGTTGAAATTGGCAACGCTGTTGAATGGCGCGCTCAATCGTCCGTCTCCGGGGCCGGCTACGCTGTCATCAATGAACCAGATCATGCCGCTGACGGTGATTGAAACCGTGCCGATGTCTGAAAAAACGCCGTCGCTGAGCGTGTAACTGAAAGTCGTCGTGCCTTCAAATCCAGGAGCGGGATTGAACGTGAAACTGCCGTTGCCCGGATTCAGAGAAACCGTTCCCTGAGTCCCCGCCGTGTTGACCCCAACAATTGCCGGAATGGTTCCGTCCGGATCGAAGTCGTTAATCAACACACCGCTTGCTGCCGGAACGGAAATGCCTACGTTGCCGGTGCAGGCGTAACTGTCTGTCAGCGCCAGCGGCGAGGTATTGACCGAACCGGGAACCAGCGTTGTGTTGGCGTCAATCGTGTCGCTGAACAAAACTCCGGTTGTGGCAGTCGTGCCGGAATTGCCTATGGTGATTGTGTAATTCAACGTCGCGCCCGGACTGGCCGATGACAGATTGACCGATTTGCCAGCCGAAATTATCGGCGCAAAAAAGGCATTGGCTGCGGGAGTCGTGTTGGACGACGCCGTTTTGAAAGTCGAACCGGAGATTTTGGTTTGTGAGTTTGTCGCTGTTGATTGAGGGGTTGTTGATGTAAATAAACGCTGTTTCTCCCCGCCCTTCATCAGTGCGCGATCCGTTTGAAACAGCAAGGTTCCAAAGATCAGCGCCAGGGTACAGGGAATTAAAAGAGATCGAAGGCGAGTTACTACAAGTCTCATATTTTCCTCCAAAGGCTGTTGGTCATTTTTGTGGGGTAGCGTAAGCCGGACACAGAACTTCAAGCTTCGCCGGGTAGATGCGAATTGAGTATTACGGCCTATGAATGATTTTTTTTTGCTCCACCTACTCAACCGTAATTTGTCGCCTCTTTCCCTCAATCGAGTAGAAAAATGCCCTACACAATTGAGCATTTCGTTTTGGCAGGATAATGTTTCACAAAATTTACAACTCGGAGGTCACCCATGCGCTTGATGCATTTCACTGTTTGTAGAAGTTTGCTTTTGGCAGTGGTTGTAATTTGTTTGGCCGGAACCTGGCAATTTGAAAGCGCCAGCGGACAAAGCAGTCAGGGTAGTCAGGCCGAAAAATCGGCTCAGCCGATGTTTAATGCTTTGCGCTGGCGCAGCATTGGCCCCAATCGAGGTGGGCGCTCGTTGACAGTTGCGGGCAGCGCCAGTCGTCCGTTTGAGTATTATTTCGGCGCGGTCGGCGGTGGTTTGTGGAAGACGACTGATGGCGGAACGACCTGGCGACCTGTCACCGACGGCCAGTTAAAAAGCTCTTCGGTTGGAGCCGTCGCCGTCAGCCAGTCCAACCCTGATGTTGTTTACATCGGCATGGGCGAGACTCAGTTGCGCGGCAATATCATGCAGGGCGACGGCGTATACAAATCCACAGATGCCGGAAAGACCTGGAAGCACATTGGACTCGGCGACACACAAGCCATCTCTCGCATTCGCATTCACCCTGCGAATCCCGACATCGTTTATGTCGCGGCGCTCGGCCATCCGTACGCGCCACCTTCCGGCGTAGCCGATCTGAATGCTGAACGCGGAGTCTTCAAATCCACAGATGGCGGCAAATCCTGGAAGAAAGTTTTGTTCAAGAGCAACAAAGCCGGAGCCGTTGATCTGGCGATGGATCCAACCAATCCGCAGGTTTTGTTCGCTTCGATCTGGGAAGTGTTCAGAACTCCGTGGAGCCTGTCTTCTGGCGGAGCCGACAGCGGTTTGTATAAATCCACCGACGGCGGAGAAACGTGGACGGAGATTACTCGCGCGCCGGGAATGCCTTCGGGGATTATCGGTAAGATCGGTGTTTCGGTTTCAGGCGCGGACGGAAAGCGCGTTTACGCCATCGTCGAAAACGAAAACGGCGGAGTCTTCAGTTCCGACGATGCAGGCGCAACCTGGCAAAAAATCAGCGAAGACCGCCGATTGCGACAGCGAGCGTTTTACTACACCCGCATTTACGCCGACCCGAAAGCGCGCGACACGGTGTATGTTCTGAACACAAGCTTTTATAAATCCACAGACGGCGGCAAGACTTACAAAACCATCCGCGACCCGCACGGAGACAATCACGATCTTTGGATTGCGCCTGACAATCCGGCTCGGATGGCAAACAGCAACGACGGAGGCGGCAACGTTTCGGTCAATGGTGGCGAGACCTGGACGGGGCAGGCTTATCCGACCGCGCAGCTTTATCACGTCGCCACCACCAAAGACATTCCGTATCACGTTTGCGGCGCGCAACAGGACAATTCGACCGTCTGCGTTTCCAGCCAGGGCGGTGGACGTGGTCGCACTGCCGATGTGATGTATGCAGTCGGCGGAGGCGAATCCGGTTACATCGCGCCGCATCCGACGAACCCGAATCTGTTTTACGCCGGAAGTCAGGGAGCTTTGCTGACGCGCTTTGATCGCGCGACTGGCCTCACGCGCGACATTCAGGTTTACCCGCTGTTCTTTTCCGGCATGCCAGCGCGCGATTTGAAAGAGCGTTGGCAATGGACTTTCCCGATTGTGTTTTCTCCGCACGATCCGAAAGTGATGTACACCTCTTCGCAGCATTTGTGGCGAACGACGAACGATGGTTTGAGTTGGGAACGAATCAGCCCTGACCTGACGCGCGGCGATCCGAAAACGCTGGGCGATTCCGGCGGGCCGATTACCAAAGATCAAAACGGACCCGAAATTTACGGGACGATCTTTGCCGTTGCGCCTTCGATGTACGGGCCTGGTTTGATCTGGACGGGTTCGGATGACGGCTTGATTCATCTGACCCGCGACGGAGGCCGCAACTGGGTGAACGTCACGCCCAAAGACCTGCCCGAATTCAGCCGAGTCAGTATTATCGAACCATCTTCGCACGAAGCTGGCACGGCTTACTTTGCCGCCAAGCGTTACCAACTGGACGACCGCGCGCCTTACATTTTCAAAACGACGGACTTCGGCAAAACCTGGACGAAAATCACGAATGGCATTCCGGCCAACGATTACGTTCACGTCATTCGCCAAGACCCGCTGCGGCAGGGATTGCTCTATGCTGGAACTGAACACGGCGTTTACGTTTCCTTCGACGACGGAGCCAACTGGCAATCGCTGTCGCTAAACCTGCCTGACACTCAGGTTCCCGATCTGGTTGTCGAAGAAAGCGACTTGGTCATCGCCACTCACGGGCGTTCGTTTTACATCCTCGACGACATTGGAATTTTACGGCAACAATCGGCTTCGCTTGCCGCCAAAGACGTTCATCTGTTCCAGCCGCGCACGGCGGTTCGTGGATTGAATCAAGCCACGATTGATTACTACCTGAAGAGCGACGCCGACAAAGTAACGATTGAAATCCTGGATGGAAACGGCCAGACGATTCGCAGCTTTACGGCTTCGGCTGATGATGAAAAGCGAAAAGGAGCTAACGCCGCCGACGATGAAGAATCCTTCGCGCCGCCTGTTCGCGTTCCCGGTCGCAAAGCCGGAACCAATCGCTTCACCTGGGATTTACGTTATCCCGGCGCGACTGTGTTTGAAGGAATGATTTTGTGGAGCGCCCGCGCTGAATCAGGCCCGCTGGCTGTGCCCGGCAATTACCAGGTTCGACTGACGGTGAACGGAAAAACCGAAACGCAGGTTTTCTCGATCAAGAAAGACCCGCGATTGACCACGGCAACCGAAGCCGATCTGGCCGAGCAGTTCAAACTGGCAATCCAAGTCCGCGACAAAACCAGCGAAGCCAACGAAGCTGTCATCCGTATCCGCGACCTGAAAAAACAGATCAAAGACCGCAGCGACAAAGCCAAACAGCAACCGATAACTGCTGCCGGTGAAGCAGTTACGCGCAAACTCAGCGAAGTCGAAGAAGAGATTTACCAAGTCCGCAATCGCAGCGGCCAAGATCCGCTCAACTTCCCGATCAAACTTAACAATCAGATTGCGGCGCTTCGGCGGAGCATTGAATCCGGCGACGGCAAACCTACGGCTGGTTCGTATGTCGTGTTTAAGGAATTGTCTGAACGGCTGGATGTTCAATTGAAACGGTTGGATGAAGTCGTCAAAACCGACCTGGCGAAGCTGAATCAATTGCTGGGCGATGGCAAGCTGGAAGCTGTTTCGACAGGGAAGAAGTAAATTTCCTTGCAAGAAATTTTTCGACAGGATGAACAGAATTCAAACAGACTCAGAAGCTTTCTGGCGTTGATTTTCTTGTAAATCCTGCTGGAAATCTTGTTCATCCTGTCGAAAAAAAGCCTCAATTTGATGTAGTTATTTCCGATGCAGTCCTAAACCGCCTCTGACTGTGAACTGAAGTTGAAGCGTTTGATCTTCAACGGCGGCAGGAACATCGGGATGGCGTTGTTCTCACTCTCGCTGACGCGCTCCGGCGCGCCGATGGCGTCGAGCGTGCCCGGCGCGAGCATTTCAAGCGAGCTTTGGTTGAAACGGAAGTTGCGCACAGCGCGCGAGACCTTGCCGCCTTCGATCAGCCACAGACCGTCGCGCGTCAGTCCGGTGAACGTCAACGTTCGTTGGTCAACCACGCGGATATACCAGAAACGGCTGACCAGCAAGCCGCGCTCGGTCGAGGCAATCATCTCTTCAAGCTTCACCGGCGCAACCGAGCTTGTCAGAATTGTATTGACCGGGCCGGGCGTCGGCGCTTTGCCTTTCTCCTGCGCCCAGTATCGGCGATACGGGAGGTTTTCAAGCACACCGTTGCGGACAATCCAGACCTTTTCCGCCGGGATTCCTTCAGTGGTGGCTGGTGCGTCGGGAATATCAGGGTGTGCCGGATCGCTGATGATGTTCACGCGCTCGTCAAACATCTTCTCGCCCAAGCGCGTCTTGCCGCCGGACGCCGAAAATGCGCTGCGGCCTTCTTCGGCGCTGCGTGCGTCAAGCGCGAATGCCAGTCCTCTCATCAAATCTGCCACGGCCTGCGCTTCCAAAATTACAGTGTAAGCACCAGCATCGAGCGTTTGCGGAGAGCGCGACGCAAGAGCTTTCTGCATGGCCGTGCGCGCAATCATCTCCACATCAAGCTTGCTGGCGTCAAAATGGCTACGGCTGAAATAACCAGAACCGTCACCGGTTTGAGTGCGCGCGGTGGTGGACAAGCTGACGCGGCTTTTGCGGTCATAAATAAAATTGCCGTTTTTGGTGGCTGACGCCGTTGCGAAATCTAAAGCCTGATGCAGTCCGGCGATTTGCAACGAATCCTTCTTGCCCGCCGCGATAATTTCGGCGATGGCTTTGGCGCGCGCGACCGGCGTGGCCTTTTCGGTCACAGCCGTGTAGCCGCCCGTCGCGCGGTAGGCTTGCGCGCCGAGCGTCGGCAAGTATTCACGATCCACCGGCGAGATGCGCGCCATCTGCTCGGCTTCTTCAACCATCGCCCGCAGCGCGCCGTCGCTCAAATCATTAGTTGTCGCCTGGCCCTTCTTTTTGCCGATCCAGACCGTCAGCGCAACGCTCTTGTTTTCGCTCGCGCCGCCGGTGGTGAAAGAGTTGGCGGCGAAGCGTTGATGCGTCTGCGTGCCACTGGTGACGCCGACTTGCGCGTCGTCCGCTTTCGTCAAACTGAGAATTTTCTGGCACAAGGCTTTTGCTTCTTTTTCAGTAATCAACATTGAATACTCCTTTGGGAAAGTTCGTAGTACCGCCTTCAGGCGGAACTGGGCGATGCATGTAGTACCGCCTTCAGGCGGAACGGGGGCGTTTCTCTTATTCAAAAGGGAAACAATATGGCAGGTCGTTTCGGTTAAAAAGAAATGCGCCCCCGTTCCGCCTAAAGGCGGGACTACGAACGTTTACTTGCTCGCCGTGTTCAGCACATTGATTTGCCGAAAGCGCGCCGCCGGGCAACCGTGACTGACAGCGTTGATTTGCCCTGGCCGGCCTTTGCCGTCGCTGAAACTACCGCCGAGTTCAAACGTTGACGACCCGCCCAGTCCGTCGCAGGCGTTCCAGAAATCCGGTGTGCGCGATTGATAAACTACGTCGCGCAGCATCGCTCCGCGCTTGCCGTTTTTGATTTCGTAACAAGTCTGGCTGCCGAATTGGAAGTTGTAACGCTGCTGGTCAATCGAATAAGTCCCGCGCCCGTGCATTAGCACGCCGTCCTTCACGTCAGCCATCAAATCGTCTATTGAAATGTTCTGCTTCGCTGCTTCAAGCGAAACGTTCGGCATGCGCGGAAAGGCCGGGCTGGCCCAGTTGTCGGCGTGCAAACAGCCGTAAGAAGTCTGGCGGCCAATCATCGGCGCCAGTTCGCGGGTCGTCTGCCAATCAACGAAAACGCCGTCTTTGATCAGATGCCAGCGTTGCCCCGGCACGCCTTCGTCGTCATAACCGACCGTCGCCAGTCCGTGCGGTTCGTCGCGGTCGGCGTAAAAGTTGACCAGCTTCGAGCCGAACTGGAATTGGCCTGTCTTGTCCGGCGTCAGAAAACTCGTCCCCGCATAATCGGCTTCCCAGCCCAGCGCGCGATCAAGTTCGGTCGAATGGCCGACGCTTTCGTGAATCGTCAGCCACAGGTGCGATGGCGCGAGGACCAAGTCATACTTGCCGGAACTGATCGTTTTGGCCTTGAGCTTCTCGACCGCTTCATTGCCAGCGGCTTCGGCGTCTTCCAGCCAGGGGTAATTGCTCAGATATTCCAACCCGATGCCGAGCGGCTTGGCGAAAGAAGCGCGCGTTTGGAAATCGCCCTTCGTCTGGTCAACGGCGGTGACGTTGAATTGGGGAAAGGTGCGCACGATGTTTTGTTC
>JAGNMH010000238.1 GCA_017991275.1 Acidobacteriota bacterium | reverse complement strand
GCCCAGGTCGCGCCCCTTAACATCGCCGCTCACGTCAATTCGCCGCAAAGCTCCTTCGTCGCCAGCGATTGCGAAAGGCGATCCTGTTCCAACTTCGCGGCTGCGACTCGGTGAGGCCGTTGCCAAATCGCGTCGAAAGGCCAGAGTGCGACGGCTTCCAACACGCGAAAGCTGAAAGGGAAGATCAGCGTCAAATTCGGATTTCGCAACTGACCGGCTTCGATCACATCGGCACGAGCCAAACCCAGAGCTGTCAGATCGGCCTGCAAAATCGGATTGTTCCACAGAGCGATGGCGACGGCCTCGTCTTCGGACAATCCGTCGTCCAGCGAAACTCCAACTGGCAAAGCCAGTCCTGAAGTCTTTGCTTCAGACTTCAAGACTGGCTTCAGGCCGTGGCCGGTTCGTTCTTCAACCTGTTTTGAAACGTTTACTGCCTGAGCTTGAATCGCCGACGCTGTGGCAAACAATGTCGTGGCAAGCCAAACCAGCAAATTCAGTCTCTTCATTTCGACTCACTCCATCGGTTTGCCTTCGGGGCTGACTTTCACTTCTGAAATTTTCCCGGCTTTTCTGATATGAGCTTCATAAGCCACGACGGCGTTTTCTTTGGTGATTGATTCGACCATCAGAATTTTGCCTTTGCCTGCCTGTTTCAGGATTTCGGCTTTGGCGGCGGCGGGCAGGGAAGCCAGCGTGACCTGTTCTTCGATTTCCAGGACTTTGCCTGTCGTATCAATCAGCACGTCTTTGCTGCGACCGCTGACTTTCAATTCGGCTTCGTAAAAAGTCTTGCCGTCTTTGGTTTCCATCGCCAGTCCGCGAATCGTTGCGCCTTCGCTTTGTTCCTTGACGGTAGCCTGAACCGCAGCGGGCAGGTCTTTTATTTTGACTGCTTTTTCCGTGTCCTGAGCCAACACCGTAGCGGCAAGTAAACAGACGGCAAAAAGCATGGAGAAGGTGACGTGTTTATTGAGAGCTTTCATTTTTGACCTCCTTGGGATTTCAGTTTGTGCCAGCCGCGCTTGATTTGGCGCGCGGCGCGATTTCTCCGCTGTCAAAAACATGGCCGGAAGAATCTACGGCCTGGAAAGCCAGACGCTCCGGTGTGGCTTCGACGAACATGAAGCCGTTGACTTCATCGTTGCCGAAGGCCGTCAGCGGGCTGCGCTTGTCCAGATTGCCGCTTCGCAATTTGCCGCCGATGCCGCAGACGAAATACTGGACGCCTTGCTGAAGTTTGATTCGTTCGTAAACGTGATCGTGGCCGGCAAAGACTGCGGCGACTCCGTATTTCACAAAAAGCGGTTCGATCTGTGCGCGCAATTTGGTGTCGGAGCCATGAGTTTTACCGGACGAATAAATAGGATGATGAAAGAAGGCGATCTTCCATTGTGCTTTTGATCCGGCCAGTGCGCCTTCCAACCAGCGCAGTTGGGCAGAGTCGAAGCTGGTCGAATCCAGAGCAAAAAACTCAGTCAGGCCATTGCCTTTCGTGAACGAGTAGTAAGCTCGTCCGCCCATATGAAAGAGCGGGTAATTCATCTGAGCTTCGCGACCTTTCCTGACATCGTGATTCCCGAGCGCGGCGTAAAAATTGATGCCGAGTCGGAAGAGTTCGGCGTAAGGCCGTTCGAACTTTTTCTGAAAATCGTCAGGGTTCCCGTCCGGGTAGATGTTATCGCCCAGCATTAGCACCGTGTCGTAAGGATGATTTTTGTGAAAGGCTGCCATTTGTTGCGCGACATCTTGTTGGTCGCTGTCGCCGGTTCCCATATCCCCAAAGGCTACAAACCGCACGACGCCGGTGGTTGGCAAATTCTGTTGAATCGTCTGTTTGCCGTTTGCCGAATAGGAAACTGTTCCAGCAGCCAGAGCTATCACCGAAAGAATAATGAAGCCGATTCTTTTACTCATCAAAACCTCTCCGAAATTTGTTGTGGATAAACTAAAACTTCAGGGCGCCTGCAGATTACAAAACCCAAGGTGAACGGAAGATAAACAACGTGTTCAAATTCAAGCCTCACGCAACGCCGCTAAGAGGCAAAGAAAAGAACCGGAAGAAGTAACTGCTCAGACTGTTTATCCCGCTGGACGAAGAAGGCTGAGCAGTTACAAACAGTTACCTGATGACGGGCAGTGAGGCCGCAAAAATGCTGCCGGTATGATCGGACTGTTGCAAGGTCAGCGAACCTTGATGTGCCTCCGCAATCCAGCGTGCGATTGCAAGTCCCAGCCCAGCACCGCTGCCGCCGACTTGTTCGGGGCGTGAGCGAGCCTGATCCGCGCGATAAAACCGCTCGAAAATGTGAATCTGGGATTGGGGAGAAATCCCAGTCCCCGTGTCGGCGACTGCAATTACGTGTCTGGAATCGTTTTGTAAAAGCTGCAAATGAACTTTACCGCCGGCTGATGTGAACTTGATGGCGTTGTCCAGCAGGTTCAGGATCATCTGCCGCAACAAATCTTCGTCTCCGTGATAAAGAGTTTCGTTTGCCGGAGCACATTCGATGGCGACGCCTTTGCGTTCGGCCAGGACGGCGGCGGCATGCGCGGTTTCGGCCACCAGTTCATCCAGGTAAAAATTGTGTTTTCTCAACTCGCGCCTTCCGGCGTCTGCTCGCGCCAGCGTGAACATATCTTCGACAATTCGGGTCAATCGGTCAGTCTGGCGATCAATCATAGAAAGGGCTTCGCGGTATTCGCTTTCGTCACGCTGTGGCTTTTCCAGTGTGACTTCAGCAGCCGTGCGCATTACTGACAGAGGAGTCCTGAGTTCATGCGAGGCATCGGCCATAAACTGGCGTTGTTGTGTGAATGAGTTTTGCAGCCGCTCCAGCAGTTTGTTGAAAGTCGCCGCCAGTTGCCCAAGTTCGTCACGCGGATTGGCAACCGGCAGCCTCACATCAAGGTTTTCCGCGCCTATGCGTCTTGCGCTTTCTGACATAGTTACTACCGGGGCAAGGCTTTTTCGCGCCAAAAACCATCCGCCTAGTCCGGCCAGAGCCAGCGCCATAGGGACAGCAGCCAGCAGAATGTCACGCAAAATTTCCAACTCTTCTGATAACGAATCCAGCGTCTGGCTGACAACAATCACATAGCTTTTGTTTTCCTGCGGAACCGTCAGGCGCTTGATTGCCAGTCGAACCCCGTCGTCTTCGCCGCCGCTTTTTTGCAGAATCGTCAGGAATTGAATTGTCGTGTCGGAAGTCGAAAAACCTGCGGGCAGTTCGGCGCGGTGATTATTCGGCAGAGCTTTCTCTAATAGAAGATGGCCTTGGGTATCGAAGATGGCTGCCGCCTGGTTGGGGAAATAATGCTCGTTCAATGCGCTTTGTATGGACTGAGTCTCGGTTTCGCCTTCGTCAGTCATTTCAAAAACCAGCAATCTCTCAATACCTTCGATGGTTGTTTGTATTTCGGCATCAAACCGGCGGTGGAGTTTGCCAGCTAACAGATAGTAAATCCCGGCGCTGAACACGATCAAAACCAGTGCCAGCACGCCTGTGTACCAAAGAGTCAATTTTGTTCGGAGGGAATCAAACATTCGTTTCCTTATTTTCCGAAGCCAGTCTGTAACCTTCGCCACGAAAAGTACGGATCAATTTTGATTCGCGGCCATCGTCAATTTTTCGTCGTAACCGCTGAATGTAGACTTCTATCAGGTTGGAAAACGGGTCAAAGCTTTCGTCCCAAACGTGGCTGGCGATTTCCGTCCGTGAGACTACCTGGCCCGCCCGCCGAGCCATATATTCCAACAACGCATACTCTTTGGTTGTAAGTTCGATTCTCACAGCAGCGCGCCGAACTTCATGCGACCGTGTGTCAATTTTCAGGTCGGCGATCTCAATCGTTTCCGGTTGCAGCGCGTGCCCACGGCGCAGCAAAGCTCGAACGCGCGCCAATAATTCGTGAAAATTGAAGGGCTTGGTCAGGTAATCGTCTGCGCCGGAATCCAGCCCTGAAATGCGATCCTGTACATCGTCTCTGGCGGTTAGCATCAAGACCGGAATTGGTAAATGGCCCTGGCGCAATTCGCGGCAAACGGCAAAACCGTCCAGGCGTGGCAGCATTACATCCAGAATTATCAGGTCGTAATCGTTGATTTGAGCCTGATAAATTGCCGCTTCGCCGTCTTCCGCCAAATCCACAGCGTAGCTCTGTTCACGCAAGCCCTTGGCAAGCATTCGCGCAACATCAGGTTCATCTTCGACCAACAGGATTCTCACTTTTAAGCTCCGCTGCGAATGATTTTCCAAGTTCAACATAACACCGGCTACCTGAACGGAAGATAAACCGAGCAACCTCTCTGAGCCAAAAAGAAAAAGCGCAGAGAAGTGATTTGTTCTCACAATCTCTGCGCTTTCAGTGTTTTGCGGATCAGGCCAGTTTAGTTGGCAGGAGTCGGAGCTTTTTCTTTCTTCTCAAATTTGTCAGCCCCGATCTTTGGATTGACCTTGTACTTGCTGATTTCCCATTCTTCGTTCGGCGTACCGCCCTCGGATTTAGTCAGGCGATGAGGCAGGTTCAAACCGCCAACGCTCTTGTAATCGGAAAACGCCCAGCGATAGTCGGTGTCTGGCGCTTTTTCAAAAGCCGCAGCCATTTCTTTGGCTCGCTGTTCGCGTTCTTCGGGAGTTTGTTCGCGGCGCTGACCTTGTTGGCCTTGCCCCTGAGCCTGGCCACCCTGAGCAGGTTGACCTGGTTGTCCACCAGCCTGGGGAGGACGATTGCCACCCTGACCACCAGGGGCACCCGGTCCGCCGGGGCCACGATTGCCACCGAAAGCGGCTCTCATGTTTTTAGCTTTGTAACTCAGTCCAATCAGTTGATGGCTTTCTTTGTTGAAGTAAAGACGAGTCGCCATTCCATCGGAAGTTTTGGCGTCAATTACGTCGAGCTTCGAGCCTTCCGGGCCTGGTGCTTCGCCGACGTAAGTGAATTGCGTGCCGGTTGAAGCCGGAGGAGCAAGGAACCAGGCCAGCAAAACCTGGATGTATTCGCGCTTTTGCTGTTGCTGCATGTAAGTCGCCATCGGGCTGTTGGCTCCACCAGGGCCGCCCTGTTGCCCGCCGGGGCCACCAAAATTGCCGCCGCCGCCGCGACCACCAAATCCGCCGCCGCCGACTCCCGGAACGAACTCATTCCAGATCGTGCCTGAGTTGTAAACACGAGTTCGTGTGCCTTGAGGTGAGATGTTTGAGATGCGGATTTTGTCCGGCATCAGCATTTCCAGTTCCAGTTCGCTTTCGATTTGATTCTGTCCAAAGGTCTGGCGAGAAGTTCCCTGCGCTGACAGGGTTTGTATCGCTTTGAATTTCGACTCGCTGCCGATGGCGGCGCGAGCTTGTTTTAGAACTTCTTCAGCTTTGGCTTTGGCATCCTGCCCAAATGCCGATGCTGCCAAGCAAGCAGATAGCATTATTCCAAAAATCAGTTTTCTCATTTGACGTCTCCTTATAGTTGATGTCGTCGTTCAATTCTTTTGCTTCATTTCGGCTGAACAAATAGGGATAGGTTGTCAGTCCGAACGTCTTTCTCTATGCTACTGGACTTTTCAAGTCGGATTTCGGTTTCAGAAGTTTACGAACAAGCACAATTGGATCGAATTATGGATCAAGTAGAGTCACAGAATTTTGACGGCGAGTTATTGGTTGAAGGCCCAGAAAGTTTTGAAGAAGAAGTTGAAGAATCAGCCCCAGCCCCAATCGTAGCCATTATTGGCCGCCCCAACGTAGGTAAATCAACGCTTTTCAACCGGTTGATCGGTTCCCGGCGCTCAATTGTCGGAGACCTTCCCGGCATTACGCGCGACAGAATTTACGGTCAGGCTGAATGGCAAAACCAAATGTTCAGAATCATAGACACCGGTGGCATCGTCCCGGACGATGAAGCGGTAATCCCGGCAAAAATCTTTGAACAGGCTCAGGCGGCGATTGAGGAGGCCAGCTTGCTGTTGTTCGTCGTGGACGTGCGCGATGGAATGACTTCGCTGGACGAGGAACTGGCGCGCATGATGCGCACGCTCAACAAGCCTGTCTTCGTTGTCGCCAACAAATCCGACACCGCTCGCGTTGGTGAATACGCCGGTGAGTTTCATCAGTTCGGTTACGACGAAGTCTTTCCGGTTTCGGCTGAACATGGGGCAGGGCTGGGAGATTTGCTGGACGCAATTATCGAACGGCTGCCGGTTGTAGAATTTCGCAAAGAGAAAAACGACGAGATCAATGTAGCGATCATTGGTCGCCCGAACGTTGGCAAATCTTCGCTGATCAACAAACTGCTTGGCCAGGATCGAGTGATTGTTTCACCGATACCGGGCACAACCCGTGACGCTGTTGATACTGTTTTTGAGGCGACAGGCGAAGATGGAAAGCCGATAAAGTTGCGCTTTGTTGACACCGCTGGCATTCGCCGCAAAGGCAAAACCAACGAGATGGCCGAAAAGATGTCAGTGGTCATGGCCCGCAAGCACATTGAACGTTCCGACGTTGTGCTGATGGTGGTTGACGCCATCGAAGGCGTAACAGCCCTGGACGCCAACATCGCCGGTTATGCTCACGAAGCCGGGCGTTCGTTGATTGTGTTGGTCAACAAATGGGACGCGATTGAAAAAGACACCAACACTGTTTATCGCACCGAAGAGAAAATCCGCGACGCTATGAAATTTCTGGATTACGCGCCAATCATCACGATCTCCGCGCTGACCGGCCAGCGAGTCGTGCGTTTACCTGATCTGATCGCCAAAGCCAACGCCGCTCGAAACCATCGAATCCCGACCGCTCAGTTGAACCAGTTTTATGATGAATATCTGGAGCAGCCTAAAGGAGCCAGTTCGGCTAAACGCCCGCTGAAGGTCAAATACATCACCCAGGCCGGAATCCGTCCACCGACTTTTGTGCTGTTCACGAACAGCGCCAGGCCGTTTCACTTTTCCTACGAGCGGTATTTGATTAATCGGTTGCGCGAAGCTTTCGACTTTTTCGCCACTCCGATTCGAATTAAACAGAAAGGCGGCCAGAAGAAAAAGTAACCCTATGACAAAACGAGTAAAGATTCTTTTGAGCATAGTTGCTGTTGCGGTTGTCCTTTTTCTCGCGTTTGGGGCTTATGCGTTTTTCAGCCTGAGAGTTGTCAGAGTGCCGACAGGCTCAATGGCTAACACGATTATTCCCGGTGAAAGTGTTTTGTGCTCACTAACTGTATCGGAAATAGCGCGAGGCGATATTGTTATGTTCAAAATGCCTTCCGACCCAAAACTGCTTTATCTGAACCGTGTAATTGGGCTACCGGGAGACAGAATTCAGGTTCGAGGAACCAAAGTTTTCATCAACGACCAGGAGTTGCCGGAAGCGCGAACTTACATTGAAGTGACAAATCCAAATGGCAGGCAACCGGAGGTTTCCATCGAAGGGAGCACCGGGACTTATCGCGTTTATTACACCAAGCGAGCGGTGCAAGAGGGAGAAAGTATGGATTTGGCCAGCGCAATGAAATACGGCGTAACTGAGGAGTTCAAAATTCCTCCTGGCCAATATTTCGTGATGGGCGATTGTAGAGACAACAGCTTTGACAGTCGTTACTGGGGAACTGTCCCGAGCGAAAATATCGCTGGGAAAGCCCTGATGATTGTCGCTTCCGCTGATTCCAGCCGTCTTTACCAAACTCTCAAATAATCAACACCTACCCGAAGGAGAGAAGTTGGGATTTTCGTTTCAAGTCGAGC